>CAZGUS010000005.1:0-48440 GCA_964529245.1 uncultured Anaerolineaceae bacterium | reverse complement strand
CGACGGCCGTGACCATCAGCTCCAGGCCGGCCAGAAACGCGCCCAGGCCGAGGACCGCCAGGAGCAGGTAGGAGTATCGCCGCTGCATGGGCCTGAGTTTAGGCGAGGCCGATGCGAACCATGGCCTCCGGCCCCGGCGGCACCGCCTGTGCGCGACCCGCGTCCCAGCGGGGTGGGGTGCCGCGGTGGGGTGAGGCGCCGCGGTGGGGTGAGGCGCCGCGGTGGGGTGAGGCGCCGCCGCGGGACGAGCTGGGCACCGCGGCGGGGCTTGACACCCGCCGCCCCCGCAACCTAGCATCAACAGACCTTTATATATGGGCTCATCTCCGGGGCGCTGGACGTCTCGACCGAGGTACGCGGAGATCCGCCGGCGCGGCGGTCCGCACGGGCCCGCACGATCGGATAAGAGGCCGGCACCTTGCCCTCACCAGCGCACATCAGGACAACCGTCGCCACGATCATCGACCAGCCGGACGATCTGCGGGAGTTGCGCGTCTTCCACAAGGCCCTGGCCGACGTGAACCGACTTCGAATCGTCCGCCGCCTCGCGGGTGGGCCGGCGACCGTCAGCGAGCTGATCGAGACCGTCGGGCTGAGCCAGCCACTGGTGAGCTGGCACGTCTCACGGCTAAAGGCCGCGGGAGTCGTCGAGACCAGGCGAACCGGACGCGAGGTCTTCTGCCAGCTCCGCGCCAACGTCTTCGCCGAAGTGGCCGAGCGAGAACGGATCCTGCTCGGCATGCCGGCATCTCAGGCGCAGACCGGCCGGTCGGCGCAGCCCGTCGAGGCGCACTGAGCCGTGGGCGACCAGTCGTTCGTCTCGCAGAAGACGCGTGCCCGCGTCCGAGCGGCCGTTACCCCCATCGCCCTGGGCGCCGGCAAGATCGGCCTCACGCCCAACGCCCTGACCGTCATCGGCTTCCTGATCTCAGGCGCGGCCGCCGCCTTCCTGGCGGCCCAGCTGTGGGTCGCGGGCGCGGCCCTGGTCATCTTCGGCGGCTCCTTCGACATGCTCGACGGCGGGCTCGCCCGCGCTCAGAACCGCGTGACCAGGTTCGGCGCCTTCCTGGACTCGACCCTCGATCGCTGGGGCGAAGGCGTCGTCTACATCGGCATCGTCGCCGGCTGCTCGAAAGCCGGCTTCGGTGCGGGCGAGGTCCTGGCCGCCGCCGCGGCCGTCTGCAGCTTCCAGGTCAGCTACACGAGGGCCAAGGCCGAAAGCCTCAACCTCCACGGCGAGGTGGGCATCGCGCCTCGCGCCGAGCGTCTCGTGATCCTCACCATCGGCGTCGTCCTGGCCGGCCTGGACGGCGGCGTGGGAGTCTCCGCCCGAGGCCAGAATTGGCTGGCCCTGGCACTCACGATCATCGTCGTGACCACTTCGATCACCGCGGTCCAGCGTACCTGGCACGTCCGGCAACAGCTTCGCCAAGAGGAGCAGGCGCCAAAGTGAGCGAGAAGGAACGCGGTCGCGCCGCGAACGTCGGGGCCCGGGCCAGGTGACTCACGAAAAGGCCGACCGGACGGAGAACGTCGCGGCTACCAAGAAGTTCGAGGCACCCCACCGTCTGGAGCAGGAGACCTTCCTGACCCACGTCGCGGGCGTGACGCTGCTCAGCTTCTGGCGGACCTCGTCGTGGATTCTGGGCCACCTTCCGGCCGGGCCGACGTACCGCGTCGGCGGCTGGCTGGCCATGGTCGGCTACGCCGCGAGCCCGGAGCGTCGCCGCTGGCTACGAGGCAATTTCGGCCACGTCCTGGGCGTCTCGCCGGACGACAAGGCTGCCCATCGCATGGCCCGCGCCGCCTACCGGAACTACGCCCGCTACATCATGGAACTGATGCGTCTGCCGTGGATGAAACCGGAGCAGGTCGATCGCCTGCTCGAGGTCACCACGCTCGACAAATTCCTGGAGATCTACCGCTCGTCCAAGGGCGTCGTTCTGGTGGCCGCCCACCTGGGCAACAACGAGGCGGCGGCCGCCGGTTTCAAGAAGCAGGGTCTGGAGATCAACGTTGTCGGCGACGACAGCTCCTACCGCGAGCTGTACGAGTTGTTCGCCCGCCAGCGCGAAAGCTGGGGCGTGAAGATGATCTCCTGGCGCAACTTGCGCGGCGTCTTCGGAGCGCTGCGGCGCCACGAGGGCCTGGTCCTGCTGGTCGATTGGGGGTATCGAGAGGACGACATCCCGGTCAAGATGTTCGGCGCCTGGACGACCCTGCCTGCCGGCCCCGCGATACTGGCGGCAAAGCACGGATCGACGATCGTGCCGGTCTCGATCAATCGCCAGCCCGACGGCACCTTCCGCGCGGCGGCCGACGATCCGATCTACGTAGCCTCCGACTCGCCGGCGGATGTCGCCCGCGCGACGCAGGCGATCGCGACCGCGCTCGAGGGCCACATCTCGCCGGCCCCGGAGCAGTGGTACATCTTCAAGCCGATCTGGCCGGAGACGGCAGCGGAGGCCGCCGCCCTCGAGGCCCGGCATGCGGCTGTGATGGCCGCGGAAACCGCGGAAGCCACCGGCGCAACCGACTCCACCGGCGCCGCAGCGGGCGACCCGGGCGGCCCACGCCGGCGCAAGGGTCGATGACTCCCGAGGCGTCTCCCCCGACAGCTCGCCCGCCGACGAAATCGGTCGATCCCGCCGCGAGACTCGCCGAGCGGGGCCGCAAACCGGGCCCGGCTCAGCGCCGCACCCTGCGCCGCCGGGCCGCCGATCGAGTCGTCGCCGCCTTCGTCATCGGTGCCATGGAGCTGATCCGGCGCATGCCCGACGCGCCGCTGTGGTGGCTCGGCAACACCGCCGGCAACATCGAGTACTGGGCTACGAAAGGCCGCCGCGACGAAGCCCGACGCAACCTGCGCCGCGTGGCGAAGTGGATGGACGGACACGCCGTCGGGGACGAGAGGTACCGCCGCGCCGCCACCGACCCGCGCGCGCTGGAGGCGATCGTTCGATCGTCGTTCCGCAATCACGCCCACTACTACATCGAGCTGGCGCGCGCGCCCCGCTTCGACTGGAACTACCTGGAGAAGCGCCTCGTCATCGACACACCGGCTGAAGTGGACGCGGCGCTGTCCGAACGCAAGGCGCTCCTGCTGGTCGGCCTCCATTTCGGGACGATCGAGCTGCCCGGGTTCCTGGCCCTGCGGCGCATCGGCCAGGTCGTGGCGCCTATGGAGTCGCTCCGCAACGAGCGCATCCAGGCCTACATGAAGAGGACCCGGGGCGTCATCGGCGTGCGCATCCTGACCATCGAGGAAGCCGGCCCGGAGCTGCTGGCGGTATTGCGCCGCAACGAGCCGATCGGCATCATCGCGGACCGCGATCTGACCGGCAGCGGGATCGAAGTCGAGCTATTCGGCGCCAGGACGAAGATCCCCGCCGGGCCGGCGCTGCTGGCCACGGAGACCGGGGCGCCCGCCTACGTTTCGGGCGTGCGCCGGGTTGGTCCGGGCCGCTATCGTGGCGTACTCTGGCCGGTCCCGACGCCCGCTGGATTGAGCAGGCGCGAGCGGAGCCGGTCGATGGCTCGGGAAGAGGCGCGGTTGTTCGAGCGCGTCATATCGGACGCCCCGGATCAGTGGCTTGCCGTCTTCCACCCGATATGGCCCGATCTGGAGCGCACGCAAGAGACTGCAGCGGGAGAAGCCCGGTGAAGCTGGCCGACCGATCGAACAGAGACCCGCTCGAAGTGCCCGGCGCCGGCCCGCGCACCGGCAAGGCCGACATGCACATTCATTCGATCGCTTCCGACGGCACGGCCTCGGCCGCGGAGATCCTGGAGTACGTCGAGAACTACACGGATCTGGATTTGATGGCGATCGCCGACCACGAGCGAATCGAGGCGGCGGTCGAGTGCCAGCGGCTGGCCCGCGAGCGCGGCAGCCGGGTCCAGGTCGTCGTCGCCGAGGAAGTGACGACCCGCAGCGGGCACCTGCTCGGCGTGTTCCTCCAGGCTCGCCTGAAGCGCGGCCTGCGCCTCGAGACGACGGTCGCGGAGATCCACGAGCAGGGCGGCCTGGCGATCGTGCCCCACCCCTTCTCCGCGTTCACGCTGGGAATGCGTAAGCACGCCATCCTGCGGGTCCACCTCTCGAAGGACCCGCTGGTCTACTGGGACGCCCTGGAGGGCTACAACCCATCCACGGCCGGCCGCTACGGACGCGCCGCCACGGCCCGCATCGGCGCCGAGCTGGGTCTGCCCCTCGTGGGCAACAGCGACGCCCACACTCTCGACACGATCGGCGACGGCCACACGCTCTTCGCCGGCACCACGGCGGAGGACTACCGCCGTGCGGTCCTGGCCGGGTCGACTGGCGGCAGCTGCATCACCTGGGGCGCCGTCCGCGAGGTCATGATCTACGGGCAGCAGGTCCGCAAGCAGGCCCACGACGTGTCGCGCTGGAGCAGGCGGACCCTCCTGCACGACGACGCGCCGCGCGACCTGGGCGTTCCCGTCGATCAACTCGAGCTGCAGCTCGAGCGCGAGCGGATCTACCTCGAGGAGCGTGAGGCGCGCCGCCTGGCCGACGGCTCGGCCGCAAGCTCGACCGACTGCGAGCCGGAGCCCGGCCTCGCGCGGGGCCTGCGCAGCATCCGCCGCATCGCCCGGGCCCGATCGCAGGCCGCGCACCGCCGCGAGGTCGAGGAGCCGCCCGCATGAAGATCGGGCTGGTGACTCCGTACGTATACCCGATCCCCGGCGGCGTCAACGAGCATGTCCGCTTCCTCTACGAGAACCTCCGTTTGCGCGGCCACGACGTCCGGATCATCACCAGCAGCCACGGCCTCCAGCGCTCCTCGGAGGGCGACGTCATCCGCATCGGCAAGGGTTTCAGCGTCCCGACAAACGGCTCCGTCGGGACGATCACGATCTCGCCCCGCTACGTCTCCCAGGTCAAGCGGGTCCTGGAACGTGAGCGCTTCGACCTCCTCCATTTCCACGAACCCTTCGTGCCATTCCTGTCGCTGGTCGTGCTGCGCCAATCGACCAGCGTGAACATCGCCACTTTCCACGCCTATGCGGGGTTCTCTCCGGCAATGGAACTCGGCAGCAAGACGCTGCAGGGATATGCAGCCAGGCTGCACGGCCGCATCGCGGTCAGCGCCGCGGCCCGCCACTTCGTCGACCGCTTCTTCCCGGGCGACTACAAGGTCATTCCCAACGGCGTGAACACCGGCCGCTTCAAGCGCGCCGTGCCGATCGCCCGCTGGCAGGACGGGACGCCGAACCTTCTATTCGTCGGGCGCCTCGAGGACCGCAAGGGCCTGCCGCACCTGCTCAAGGCCTTTCGGCTGATTCGAAAGAGCGGCCTGGAGGCGCGCCTGCTGGTCGTCGGATCGGGGCCGCAGGAGCGTGAGGCGCGGCGCTACGTCATGACTCGCGGCCTCCAGAACGTGGAATTCCTGGGGCGGGTCAGCGACGCCGAGAAGGCCCAGCTGTTCAAGACGGCGGACGTGTTCGTATCCCCGGCCACGGGTCGCGAGTCGTTCGGGATCGTCCTGCTCGAGGCCATGGCCGCGGGCTGCCCGATCGTGTGCAGCGACATCCACGGCTACAAGGGAGTGGTCCAGCGCGGTCGCCAGGCCATCCTCGTGCCGCCGCACGACGCCAAGGCCCTCGCCGCAGGCATCACCGAGCTGCTCATCGATCCGGAGCTCCGAGCCCGCTTCGGCGCCAGCGGCCAGGCCCGGGCCGAGCAGTTCAGCTGGGAGCGTGTCACGGCCAAGGTCGAGGAGTACTACGGCTTCGTGATTCGCCGCCTCGCGGCGCAGGGCCAGCTACCACCCGGCTTCCACGCCGACCTCCCGCCGCTTCCCCGTCTGGGCCCGCCCGAGGACTGAGGGGCCGCCCGGCCCGGCCCGGAAGCGCCTAGCTCTCGCCGCCCGCCGGTCCGCCCGGTGCGCCGCTCTCCGGGACGTCCGGCGCGTTCGCAGCTTCGGGAGCGGCCTCCGGCGCAGCTTCGGGCGCCGAGCTCGTCGCCGGTGCCGCTGCGGCCTCGGGCGCGGGGGCGCCGGTCTCTTCGGGCGCCGCGATCAGCATCTGGTGGCGGCGATAGCCGTTGACCACTCGCTGCACCCAGGCCGCGTAGCCCGCCAGGAAGGCGACGAGGAGCGCCGCCGCCGAGACCAGGAGCGAGGCGCCGCCGATGAATGCCACCGTCTGCGACGGCTGCAGGTTGTCGGCGAACTGGAAGCCATAGAACCAGGTCGGCAGGATGGCGTCGTAGACCCCGAGGAGGGCGTTCGGCATCGGCAGCGCCGAGAGGTCCGGATAGAGCGCCGCAAACGCCACGATGGCGAAGATGCATATCCCGAGCAACAGGCGGCGAGAGTCACGCGACATGATCGCAAGCATGCCCAGGCACACTCCGAGCACCGCCATGACGAGGGCCAGCATGTCGGGCGGCAGGGCGGCCTGGAAGATCACGTCACGCGGGCCGTTGGCGCCGAGCCACAGGATCAAGACGCCGGCCACGGCGACGGGGACGATCAGCTGGAAGATCCAGGTTCGATCCTCTTCGCCTTCCTCGACGACGCGCCGCTCGAGGCGGATGAGCGCGATGGCAAGGACCGCCAGCGCTGCGACGAGAACCACGGCGATCAGGAAGATGCGCGTCTCGACCGTCAGCGTCCCCGTGACCGAACCGCACGCGGTGTTACCGAAGTAGTCGGAGGTGGACACGCGGGCAAGGCTGCAGAGTGGATATTTCGCAATCCACAGCACAGCCGGGACCATCGCCGCCCCGACGGCGGCAACGCGGGCGAGAAGCCATGTCCTGCGGGACGGCCCATGCCACAGCTCGGCCAGGAAATAGGCCAGGCCTAACAGGAAGAAGGGCAAGGCCGTGTAGAAGTGGTACTGGAACGCCGCCCTGTCGATTCGAGCCCAGGACAGCCATTGCCAGAAGAACGCCACCGCTATCAGGGCCAGCCCGAGGCTGCGCCGCTTGAAGGCCTGCCAGCAGACGAAGGCCATGCCCGGGATGGCGAGCCACCACAGCACCGGATTGCCGCCGTCGTGGATCCATGAACCGAGATCCTGCCCGTAGCTGACGCTTTCGAACCAGACGGGCTTCAAGTCGAGCGGCCATGCCCACCACGGCGAGCTGGCGGCGTGGGTCGCGCGCAGGTCGTTGTGGTACGCGTACATCTGCTCGGTGAGCTGCATCAGGGTCTGGCCGGTGTGGCCGACGGGCCAGGCGTTCGTGCACGCCCCGGTCGCAGGATCGGTGTTCCAGCACATCAGGACCGGCAGCGGACCGCTTGCGGTCGTCTCCTGCTGCCAGGGCACCGCCCAGGGGATGTAGACGGCGATGTAGATGGCCAGGGGCAGGACGATCAGGCAGACCGCCATCCAGACCGCCGGAAGGCCGAAGCCCGAGCCGAGACGCAGCCAGCCCTGGGGCGCCGGCGAAGGCGGTCCCGCGAAGGCGGCCGGGTCGTCCTCCGCGGGCGGAAGAGCGAGCGGCCCGAAGCCGAGCTTGCCGGCTGCCCAGAAAGCCGCTCCGGGGACGACGATGCCGGCGGCGCCGATCGCCATCAGCATCAAGCTGCCCTTCACCAGGCCGTCTCCGACCACCACGAGGCCGATCAAGGCCGGGGCGGCGATTCCGAAGACCAGCTCCTCGCGGCTCCAGGCGATCGGGTGGTAGGCATTCACCGCCGCCGCGATCGCCGTGGCCGCCAGCATGATCAGGAAGAAGGTGTAGTCGGGGGCGCCGTTTTGATCGGCTGCCGGGTAGAACTGCATCCCCCACAGGAAGACCGGCAGGCTGACCAGCGTCGCGACCGCGATGAAGAGCACACGGTCCGGCGTCGTCCGGGCCCGCACCCTGGCCAGGTACACGCCGCCGGCCAGGACCGCCAATCCGACGCAGAAGATGACCAGCAGCGCGGCGACATTGCCCGTGCCCGGCAGGGTCCGCATCTCGGCAATTGCGTTCCACCCGAGGATGCCCGTCCCGGCGACCATGCCCAGGACGCTGATCAGCCGTCCCAGCGCCGAGCGGATGAAGATCAGGATGCCGATGCTCGCGATGGCGTACAGGCCCACCCACTTGGACGCGAGCGCCAGGCCCAGGGCGAGGCCGAGCAGCGGCATTCCGAGCCCGAAGGCGATCCACGACCGGCGGTCGTTCCTGGCGCCGATCCAGATGTAGGCGAATATCAGGTAGGCCAGTAACAGGAAGCCGCCCACATAGGTGTCGTTCATCGCAATGCGGGACTGGGCGAAGAACATCCCGTCCACGCAGGAGAACAGGGCCACGAGCACACCGACCGAGCGGCGCTTGAACAAAAGCCGTGCCAGCAGGTAGAGGCAGACGGCCATCAACGCCCCGAAGAGAACGCCGACGATGCGCCAGGCGAAGGCAAACTGCCCGACGTCGACCGAGGCCATGGCGCCGTTGGGCGCGACCGCGAGCAGGGCCTGGCGATCCGTGTTGGGCAGGTCCGGGGTCGCGTCGATCCCGACGGCGATCGGGTCGAATGGCAGCGTCGCGTCCGAGAAGACGGCGTTGCCGTTGCTTTCGATCGCGTAGACGGTCCAGCCCGACCCATCCGGCGTGCGGCCGAGAGCCTGGGCGACCTTGTTCGTCGCGTCGAACATGACCTTGGTGATCTGGCCCGGCATCACCTTGAGCGGCTGGTCTGCGGCCGCGACGATCGACGCCGTGCCCGAATCGGTGACGTTGATCAGGAGGATCGAGGCGCCATCGGCGACGTACCACTCCTGGCTCGTGTCCGGATCGATCGCGATCGACGTCGCCGGGTGAACCGTGTTGACGGTCTCGCTCACGGTCAGGTCCCGCACGTCCATGATGCCGACGCCGCTCCCGTAGGCGACCACCGCTTGCGGATCGTCGGACCTGATGGCGATGTCGGGCAGGGTGCCGGCGTCGACGAGAGCCTGGAGCGCGGTCAGCTGGTCCGGCGTCAGCGTGCCCAGGTCGACGACATGCTCGAGGCCGGATGTCGACGCCGACGCCAGGGCGGCCGCGACGTCATCGGGCGCCAGCCCCAGCGCCGTGGCGATGGCCTGGGCCTCGGCCGCCAGATTGGTCGCCGGCGAGGCCGACGGCGACGGCGAGCTGGACGGCGACGGCGAGGCCGAGGGCGAGGGCGACGGCGAGCTGGACGGCGACGGCGAGGCCGAGGGCGAGGGCGACGGCGAGCTGGACGGCGACGGCGAGGCCGAGGGCGACGGCGACGGCGAGCTGGACGGCGACGGCGAGGCCGAGGGCGAGGGCGAGCTCGAAGGCGAAGGCGTGCCGGACGGCACCAGCTGGTAGAAGCCGCGGGCCGTGATGTCGCCTTTGAACGGCCCCTGGGCGATCTTGATCCAGTCGGTCCGGTGGCGTCCGAGCATGTCCGTGTACGGCGGACCGGCAACGACCGTCCCGACGACGACCGAGCCGGCGTCGACATGCCCTACGACCTCGTAGTGGCTGCTCGGACCGGCCCGGACGTTGATCTGGTCGTAGCTGGCTCGGAACTGGAGCGTCCCGGCGGACGGCGTGGGCGTGGGCGTGGGCGTCGGCGTCGGCGTCGGCGTTGGCGTTGGCGTCGGAGTCGGGGTGGGCGTTGGCGTCGGCGTCGCGCTCGAAGTCGGAATGCGAACGACCGTCGAGGTGGTGGAGACGAGAGGCGCGAAATCGGCGACGCCGGCAAGCACCTGGCGGGCCAGGATCTTGCCGGTGCCATCGACCGACACGATCGTCCCGGTCGCGTCCACGGCCAGGATCAGCGGCGGCGAGCCGGCGTACAGCTTGACGATCGGGAAGCCCGTCTGGGTCGATAGCTCGACGGCCGGAGTGGGCGTGGCGGCTGCTCCAAGGCGCACGTCGTCGAGCTGGAACAGGTCGATCCGCCAGATCCGCCCGTCGGAGGTGCCGACGTACATGTCGCCGGTGGCGCCGGCGATCGAGAGCGCGGCCGCGCCGGGGATCGGGTATGTCGCCTCGACGGCCCGCGTCTGGAGATCGTAGGCGACGACCGAGTCGCCCGTCGCGACATACAGACGATCGCCCAGGCGGGCGTCGGGGTTGTCGCGGGGGTCAGTCGATCCGGTCGTGATGCCGGGGGTGGGCGGCGTGATGCGCGGCTGGACGACCGCGTCCTTGACCGTTACGCCGAGGTTGCTCGTGGACGTGACCTTGTCGTCCGAGAAGACGACCAGGCCGCCGGCGATGGCGTACTTGGCCAGCATCGGGTGAGTCCACTCATAGATGTCGTGGCGGATGCCGTAGCGCCAGTCCTGCAGGAACTCGGTCGCGGTGCGGGCGTGGTAGACCTCGTCGAAGTGCATCTGGGCCGGCTCGTCGAGGCGATACGTCCGCATCGAGATGATCACCACGGCCAGGGCGACCACGACCCAGAGGTCGAGCTTGTCGAACCGGCCTCGCGGTTCGGTCGCGAGCGAAGCCGAGCGATCCGGCATCGTCGAGGGGCGGTTGAGCCAGCGCCAGGCGGACATCACCACGCCGGGGACGAACTCCGGGCGCTGCCCGTCCCACTCTTCGTAGTCCTGGTCGAGCTCCAGGTCCTCCTCCTCGCCTGCCGCCCCGTCCGACCCGAGCGTCTCGTCGGCGCCCAGCGTCGATGCGGCAGGCGGATCTGCTTCGTCTCCGCCCCAGGGTTCGTGCCGCTTGCTCTCCGGTTCCCACTCGAGAGAACGGCGCGGCGGCTCCATGGACATCGGGGCCCACGGCCGCCTGGGGCCCGGTGGCGGCTTGTTGCCGGCCCGACCCGCCTCCCAGACCAGGACCTGGCCGGCGCGAGTTCTCATCTGGACGAGAGCCCACAGGAACACGATCCCCATCACGACTCCGGAGAGCGCGATCGGCCAGATGAGCCCGGCCCACTCCGCGGACTTGAAGAACGTGCCGACGTGGATCAGCCGGGCGGCCAGCCAGCCGTCGGTGGTGGGAATGCCCTTGTATTCGACCAGCACGGCCATCAGGTTCGCGGTATTGACCACCGCCAGGACGACGTAGGCAGTGGTCCAGCGCCATGAGACGGCCAGCAGGATCGCGCCGACCGCGAAGAATGGGAACAGGTAGCGCTCGTGGGCGCGAGTCGGGACCACGAAGAAGGCGATGGCCAGGATCGCCAGGGCGACTACGATCGAAAGCCGGTCGTCGCGCCAGGCCGCCCAGGCGCTCACGCCGACCATGACGGCCACGAGCAGGCCGTCGCCCACGACCCAGGCGGGAAGCCCGCCGATGGGCTGGCCGGCCAGGAGGAATACCAGCGCGCCGACCGCGACCAGGCATCCGACCGCCAGCGATCGCAGCTCGGTAGAGAGCGAAAACGCCGGCTTGCCGGTCTCAACCGCTGCGGCTGCGCCGGTTGCGAGTCCGACCGGGCGGGTCTCCGCGGGCGGGACCGCCGCCGCCTCCTCGTCCGGCACCTCGTCCGCCTCGGCGCTGCCCGCACCGGCGCGCCCCCAGGCGAACGCGGCGACGACCACGAGTAGCAGGACGGCGACCGCCATGGCCATCAGCACGTTGCTCGAGAACGGCCCGACCTGGAACCCTTGCTGGGAGTTGCCGGCGTCGTCGACCCAGGCCGCGTCGTGGATCCAGCCCAGGACCTGGTCCATGGCGTTGCCCGAGCCCGAGCCCACCAGCGCCCACGGGTTATAGGCGTTGAGGGTCAGGTAGGGATACTCGCCGAAGGTGTTGATGATGTGGCTGGCGATCGAGCTGAAGGCCATCGCCGCGAAGCCCAGGACGGTCGCCGCGGCGGCGGCCGCGGCGGTTAGGTCCCGGCTCGCGGCCGAGACCAGATCCGAGCGCCGGACGGCGACGTAAACGCCGAAGCCGGCGACCAGGCCCGCGGCCAGCGTGGCCAGGCCCTGCGGCGTGGCCAGCCGGCCGGCGAGCCCCAGGAAGTCGAGGCCCGTGAACGGCAGGCAGACCAGGGCCGCGGTGCCCAGTCCCGACCCGATCGAAGTCAGGACGCGCCCCGGATCGGGCTCACCCTCGCGCGGCGCGAGCGACCGGCGCAGGATTACGAAGCCCACGAGGACGCCGAGGATCCCCAGCTGGATTTTGGTCAGCGCGGCAATGACGGCGAAGACGGCGGCGAACTCGCGGCGGTCGCGGAGGAGCTCCCGAAGGCCCAGCAGCATGAAGAAGGCGCCGACGACATCCGCCTGCCCCCAGATGGCGCTGTTGAACCAGGTGACGGGGTTGAACAGGACGACCGCGGCCGCGGCGGCTGCCCGCCATCGCGACGCGCCCAGCTCCTGCGCCATGACGAAGACGACCCAGGCGAGGGCCAGGTCGGTGAAGATCGGGATCAGCTTGATCGACTCGCCGATGCCGCCGAACGGCGTGACGAACAGGCCGAGGACCCACAGGAACAGGAGGTAGACGGGCGGATAGTCGACGAAGCCGGCCTTGTCGTAGAAGCCCATCGGGCCCTGCGCTACGAGCTGGCCGCTCCATCCCTGAAACGAAGCGAGGTCGGTAGGGAAGCCCGACCCCGGAAGTAGTACGTATGCGATGATGAGTCGGAGGGCCAAACCGAGGACGAGAAGGAAGGCTATGGCGAGAACAGAGGTTTCAACGCTGTTCGTTCCCGCTGCCGCGTTCCCCCGCGGGCTGGCCTGTCGCGTGCTCGGGCCTGCCAACCGAAACGGCCTCCTGGACGAGCGCTAAGGTGGAGCGGAGTATAACCCAGGCCACGTCTGGGGACGGCGCACCGGCCCGGCTGCACGGTTCCTCCGACGAGCGGCGCGACGATCCGGGGCCTGCCGCATCCGACGCTCAGAACGACAAGGTGCGCCTGGCGCCATTCGTCTGGGGCATCGGTCTGGTCCTACTGTGCATGGTCGTCTTCATCTTCACCAATCCCGACCGCACGAATCCCTACATCCACTTCGTCTGGCAGGCCCAGGCGTTCCTCGACGGCCAGACCTCGATACCCATCCACGTCGATCCGTCCGCCACTTCGCCGGGCGACTCCTGGTATCAGGACGTCCAACCGATCCTGGACGCCGGCGGCGCCGACACGAACCGCGGCAACATCCCGTTCCCGCCGCTTCCGGCCCTGGTCCTGCTGCCGTTCGTGGCCTTCTGGCACCTGTTCACCAACGAGCAGCTGCTGGCCGCGATCTTCGCCGCACTGGACGTCGGCATCGCCTACTGGATGCTGGGCTACCTGCCAATCCGACAGGAGGTGCGGCGGCTGACCGCGCTGTTCCTGGGGCTGGGCACAGTCGTCTGGTACGCGGCCGCCATCGGCAGCACTTGGTTCTGGGCCCACATCGTGGCCGTCGGCTGCCTGCTCGCGGCCATCGGATTTGCCCTCGCCGCCGACCGCGACGGCGCGGAGCCGCGGCCGCTCGCCGATGAGATCGGCGCCGCCCGGCAGCCGTGGTGGCCCGGCTGGTGGCGCTCGGCAGCTGTGGTCGTGGTTCTGGGAGCGCTGGGCGAGCTGCTCTTCAGACTCGCCGAGGCAGGCACTTCGGCGGCCTCGATCGCAGGCGTGGGAGTGCTCCTCTCCATCGGCGCCGCGATTCTGGCGCTCATCGTCTCCGGCCGTCGCGGCGTCCTGCTGCCGATGCTCGCCGTCGTGGCCGTGGTCGGCGGCGTGCCCGGAGCCCTCGTGCTCGGCGCTCAGAACGCGACGGCGCTGGCGGTCGTCGACGCCGCGGTCCTGGTGCTGGTAGTCCTCCTGGCCGTCGCGGCCCGCGTTCGCCCCGAATCGATGGACCGGGCGATGAACGCTTTCGCGGAGGCGATCGCCCGGCCGGAGACTCGCCAGGTCGCCGCCGGCCTGCTGTTCGGTCTCGCCTGCACGGCGCGGCTGACGATCGTCTTCGGCTTCCCGTTCCTGATCCTGGTCGGCGGCGGCGGTAGCTGGGCCCGCCGGGCATTGCTGGCCGGCGCCGGAGCGATGGTCCCGCTCGTCGCGCTGCTGGTCTACACATACGCGGACACGGGTCACCTCTTCAGCCCCGTGTACGACTACCTGTACCAGCAGGAGGCCGCCGGCTACGCGTTCCTCAACTACAACTCGAACTGGTCGATCGAGGACCTGCGGTACGTGCCGCAGAACCTGATGATCATGCTGTTCAACACGCCGACATTCAATCCGCAGACGTTGCCGAACCACTCGGATCAGCTCTGCCAGCTCGGCCAGGCCAGAGGCCTGTTCGACATGGACTGCCCGATTGCCGTCCCGAACCCGGTCGGCATGAGCGTCATCCTCACCAGCCCGGCCTATCTGCTCGCCCCTCTGGCCTTCATCCCGGCCCTGTGGCGCAAGCTCGACCGCGTGACGGTGGGGGCCGCGATCGCGGTCGTGGCCATCGTTTTCGTCAACCTGATGCACTTCAGCCAGGGCTGGGTCCAGTTCGGCTACCGTTTCAGCAACGACTTCGCGCCGTTCGCCATCGTTCTGGTCGCGCTCGGGGCGAGCCGCCTGGGGCGCTACTGGTGGGTGCTGGTGCCGTTCGTGGCGGCCTCGATCGCGATCAACCTGTGGGGCACCGTCTGGGGAGTGATGCTTGGCTGGTGAAGTTGTGGCGCGGACGGACGGCTCGGCCGCGCCCGGGGCTTCCGCGCGAGCCCGGGCCATCCGGGCTCGGCTCGCGGATGCCGGGCTGAATCGCAACCTGGCGGCGGCGGCTCTTGCGCCGCTGGTCGGCGCCGTGGCGACGCTGTTGCTCGTCATCCCCACGCTCGCCCCAGGCGTCCTGGGCTGGGACACGGCCGAATTCCAGACCGTCGCCCCGGTGCTCGGGACGGGCCATCCCACCGGCTACCCGGCCTACGTGATCCTCGGCTTCGTCGCCTCCCACCTTCTGCCGTTCGGCGACCCGGCCTACCGCATGAACCTGCTCAACGCCATCCTCGCGGCCGCGGCGGTGGCGTGCCTGGTGGCCATCATCCAGACCTTGACGAGCATGCGCTGGGTGGCACTGGCGGTCGGGCTTCTGTTCCTGATCATGCCCACGCTGTCGCCCACCGAGGTCGCGTTTCCCGACGGCTACAGCATCGCGTCCGGGCCGCTGCTGTGGCAGATCGCGACCCACGCCGACTACCACATGCTCCACGTCGCCCTGGTCGCGCTGCTCTTCCTCCTGCTCCTGGTGTGGGAGCGGCGGCGGACCGGCGACGACGGAGAGAAACGCCGCACCGCCGACCGCTGGCTCGTCGGCGCCGCCTTCGTCTACGGAGTGGCCTTCGCCAACCACGGCCTGTCGTGGCTGCTGCCGCCCGCGATAGCGCTCTTCGTGCTGGCCGTGGCGCCGAGGATCGTGCTGCAATGGCGGCTGATCCTGAGCTGCGCGGCGGTGCTGGCGGCGACGATCGTCATCCTGTTCCTCGAGCTGCCGATCCGCGCCGCCATGGGGGCGTCGCAGGTGTACGGCAACCCGGACACCTGGGCCGGCTTCCAGTACGTCGTCCTGGCCCAGCAGTTCGGGGGCAGCCTCATCGACCCGTTCGGCAGCCTGTCCGACAAGTATGCCGCGGTGCTCGCCCTGCTGGCCGGCTGGCTCGGGGCGCTGGGCTACCTGGCCGTCCTGGGCTTTGGCGCGAGCCTCGTGAGGCGGCCGCGCTTCGTCCTGCTGAGCATTCTTGCGGCCGCCGTGACCGCCGACTTCGCGGCCTCGTACGCCAACGCCGAGCTCGACCGCTACTTCCTGGTGCCCCTCTTCGTGGCCTTCCTATACGTCGGGTTCGGGCTGGCGGACGCGCTCCAGCTCGGGATGTGGCTGGTGGCGAGCGCCCAGAAGAGATTCGCGCCCGGCATAGTCGGCCCCCCGCCGGCCGGGCTCACGGCCGCGCCGGATGTCCCTGCCCCCGCACTCGCACCGAGCGGCGAAGCCTGGAACCGCCGCGCGCTGCTGGTCGTCGAGATAGTCGCGGCCGTCGTCCTGGTCGCTGCGAGCATCTCCGTCGTGCCGGCGCGACAGGCGCTGGCCGGAACGGATTCGGGAGGGGTCAGCGAATCCGACATGACGCAGGACGCGTCCTGGATGCACACCGTGCTGGCCGCCCCGGACAAGGGAGGCGTGGCCGAAAACGCCGTGATCGTGAGCTGGTGGTCGGCATCCACGACTCTGTGGTACGGCCAGAGGGTTGAGGGTTTGCGCCCGGACGTCCTGATCGTCGACGATAGCAATCGGGTGGTCAACGGCGACACCTTCGAGCAGGTCAGCGACGTGTTCGATCAGTATCTGGGCAAGCGGCCCGTCTACACGATCCGCACCGATTTCGGCGATCCCGAGACGGGCGACGGAATTCCGGCCCTGTGCAACCGCTATGTCATCGATCCGTGCCAGCCGTACGTCCTCAACGAAGTCACTGCCCGAAAGTGAAGCCAATGCCCCAGACCGATCGCGTTGACAACCCAGGAGCAGCCGCCGGCCCTGCCGACAACCGCGTCGACGAGCTGTCGTTCTTCTTCCCCGCCCACAACGAGGAAGCCAACCTCGAAGCGCTGGCGGACGAAGCCCTGGCGACGCTGCCGTCGCTGGCCCGGAAGTTCGAGATCATCGCGGTCGATGACGGCTCGAAGGACCGGACCCCGGCAATAGCCGACGAACTGGCGAAGCGACATCCGGACGTCTTCCGCGTCGTCCACCACCCGACCAACCTGGGCTACGGCGCGGCTCTCCGATCCGGCATGCGCGCCTCGCGCTACGACCTGATCGCGTTCATCGACGGCGACCGCCAGTTCAAGGTGATCGACGTCGGCCGGCTGACCGAGCGGCTGGCCGCGCCGGACCATCCCGACGTCGTCGTGGGCTTCCGCCTGAAGCGCGCCGACCCGCCGATCCGGCGCTGGTACGCCCGCGCCTACCGCCTGTCCAACCGCATCTTCTTCGGCGTTCGCGTGCGCGACATCGACTGCGCCTGCAAGCTCTTCCGGCGCGGCGCCCTGGAGCCGGTGAGGGTCGCGTCGGGGGGCGCCTTCTTCACCGCCGAGCTGCTGATCAAGCTCCGCTTCGAAGGACGCCGCATCGCCGAGGTCGGCGTGCCGCACTACCCGCGCACGGCCGGCTCGCCGACCGGGGCGAAGCCGAGTGTCGTGCTCCGGGCGATGCGCGACTTCTGGTCGCTGCGAATGCGCCTGTGGCTGCGCCACTCGGAGGGCATGGGCCGCGGCGAGGCGATGCTGGGCTAGAGGCGCCTGCGAGCCGCCCCAACGCGGAGCTACTCCTGGGCGCCGGGTCCCTCGCGGTGGCCTTCTTCGAGGTCCACGTCAAGCGAGTTGACGAACTCGCGGAAGACCTCGAGCTTTTGGTCGACGTGCGTGTCCGGCTCGACTCCGGCCTTGTCCAGGACCGCCTCCGAGGCGAAGATCCGGACTCCCGCTCGAACGGCCAGGGCCAGCGAGTCGGACGGCCTGGCGTCGACCTCGAAGGTCTGGCCGCCCAGATCCACCTCGAGCGTGGCGTGGTAGGTCTCGTCGGAGAGGCTCGAGATGATCACCCGCCGGAGCTTCGCCCCAATGACACCCAGGGTGGCGACGAAGAGGTCGTGAGTGAGCGGCCGCTCGGGGGACACACCCTGCAGTCGCGTGGCGATGGCGTTGGCTTCCCAGGGCCCGATCCAGATCGGCAGATAGCGATCCCGCTCCGTCTCCTTGAGGAGGACGACGTGCTGGCTGGAGAGCATGTGGACCCGTACGCTCTCTACGACGACCTCGACCAGCGAGTCTGCCATCGCCGGATTATCCCACTCCCCGTGCGCCGTCGCGCCGGAACGGAAGGCGTAGACCGAAACGCTCCGGCGCCGCTCAGGTCTTCTTGGGCGTCGGCGTCGGCTTGGCGCCGGACGAAGGTTTGAGGCTCGGGAGCAGCGACGCCTTCACGCTCGGCGAGGGGCTGGCCAGCGTCGGCGTCCCGAGCGGGGCGCTCATCAGATTCCCGCTCTCGACCCAGAAGAGCGTGGGATTCGTACCGTTCGGACCGGTCCGGACGAACATCCCCTGGATCGCGGAGAAATACGGCGAGTTGGGCGGTAGGACGAACTCCTGGACGTACTTGCCGTTGAGCTTGGTGATCTCCACGACCCGCCGGCCAACGCCGTCGTAGGCGTAGAGGTTGCCCTGGTCGGCCAGGACGTTGTCGGCCGAGATCTGCGTGTAGAACGGAGCCGCGGGTCGAAGGACGGTGTCGCCGGGCAGGTCGGCCGTCCAGCCCCGGATCTGCGTGCCCGAGTCGTATCTGAGGATCACGCCATCGTCGGCAAGGTAGACGCTGCCGTCGATGTACATGTCGTCCACCTGGGCAAGACTCGGGCTGGTCAGATACGCGGCCCTGTCCTGCGGGTAGTAGCCGCTGCCATCACTGGCCTCGAGGTACTTCAGAACCTGTCCTGCCGACGGAACCACGACATACAGCGAGTACTGGCCGAGGTTGACGTCCGTCTCGAAGGTCCCGATGGCGCGCACATCGGCGCCCCAGGTTCCCGAGTCCGAGTCGTTGACCTCGAGGGGTGTGCCCTGGCCGGGGATGCCCGCTGCCGCCGGTCGCCACCTCCACAGGTTGTTCGAGGTGTCGAGCATCAGGACGTCCTGGAGGCCGCCGGTCGTGAGCAGGCTGGGCGTGCCCACGGTGCCGCCGCCCTGCGGCTGCAGGCCCTTGATCAGGATCTGGGTTTGCTCTCGATTGACCAGATCGACGCGGTAGACGGAGCTGTCCGTCTTGTCGATGACGTACGCGGCGCCGTCGGGGCCCAGGACGGCCGCGGTCAGGTCGTCGTTGCCGAACGACAGAACGACCTCGGGCACGATGACCGTGACGTGGTAGTAGATGTTGAGATCGCCCACGACGTTGTTGGTGAGATCAGCCAGGTCGCTGCGGCCCGCATAGCCGTTGGCGGCCGCGATCTGCAGGTTCCTGTAGGCGTCCTCCAGATAAGTCTTGGCCGTCGCGGGATCGCTCAGCAAGAGGTTGCGGTGCTGGCCGGCGACGGCGAACCAGTCTGATTGGGCCTGGTTGAACGCTGTCTGGGCCTGGACCATCTTCGTGACGCTCGCCTCGCCGCGCGTTCCGGCCAGGTACCAGAGCGACGCGACGATGACCGTGAGGACGAGGAGCAAGCCCACGACGGCACTCGCCACACGACGCTGGCGTTCGCGCTGAACGGCGATAGGAGTGACGCGGACGCGCTGCACCGGTCGGCGCGGCATGCGGTCGAAGAGGCCGTAGACGCTGTGGCGGAGCATTCCGTCGGCCGTGCGCTGGACCTGTTTGGCGGTGTGCTGCACCGTCGACACGCTCTCCACGACCGAGTCGGCCATCGGGATCGGCGAATGCTCGGGAACGCCGGCGAGGGAGTCGCTCGGCCACACAGGCTTGAGCGGCTGGTTCTTCTGAGTCACCGCGACCTCGTCCGCCTCGAGGGCGATCATGCCGTCGCCGCCTGCCACGCCGAGTCCGCCGCCGGCCAGCTGGCGGTGGATCTGGTCGATCGCGACCTGGGGATGGAGCTGGATGACGGCGTCCTGGATCGGCGCGAGCCCGATCCGGCGGGTGGCGTTGGGGGAGATCAGGATGATGCTGTCGCCGCACAGCAGGTCGCCGTGCCATACCTCGGGGTCGGCGCCATCTTCGGACGGCAGCCCGCTCGCCGGGTCGGGCTCGGGCAACGTCAGCAGTCTGGCCTCTCGAACGAGGTACGCCTCCGCCGGCCCGACCGTCGCGACGTACAGCTCGTTGCCCCGGACCACCGCGAGGGCGATTCCGATGGGACCGGCCTCGCCGGCCTTCGGGACGAGGCGCTCGGTGACGCGCAGCTCGCGGTTGGCGGCCTTGATGGCCTTCTTGAGGCAGACCGATATGCCGGCCGACTCGTCGTAGTAGTACTCGTGCCTGACGCGCTCGGCGACCATGTTCGTCGCGGAACGAAGCTCGCCCCCACCCTCGCCGGTGACGACCAGGTACAGGTTCCCCTTCGTCCGAATCGTGGACCCGATGCTGGGCTCCACCACCAGAACCGTGTCCGGTGAGTCGGGCGGTCTTTGCGACTCGGCCACGAGGCCGAGCTTCATGTGAAGGCGGACTGTCATGACGACTGCTAGCAGCGGCTGTGGATCTGTCCCCGGATCGGCAGGTGGCGATTATACGTGCCCGGCCGTGATGCGAAGCTGGCGCACGGGGCCGCGCACGGCCGACCTCAGCGCCGCCGTCAGCTCGGGACCCCGCAACCGCAGCTCCTGGGCCACGATCGGCGCATCCGCCTCGACCTGGACCACTCCCTGGGAGAAGGCCACGACCCGGCACGCGCCGACCGCGGGCGGGACTCGTTCGGCCACGATCCGCTGCCAGGCCGTCATGAGCGCGGCCAGTTCCAGCTCATCCTCCAGGCCGAGCCGGCGGGCCGTGTCGGGCAGCAGATCTCCCAGGCGTTCCATGCCCCGGCGACCGGAGCCGCCGCCCGCCCCGGGGTCGCCCTCCGGGGCCCCGCCGCGAGAGTCCGACGGGCGCTTGCCGCGCTGACCGCTCACTCTCCGCCCTCCACGACCCGTGTGCCTTCGACGTCCGCCACGACTCGCCATGCCCGCGCCCGGCGCCGCAGATCCGGATCCAGATCTTCCGGCACGGTCGTGGTGATCAGCGCCTGCGGCAGCGCGGCTATGCGCCTGACGAGGTGGCCGCGGCGCAGTGGATCGAGCTCGCTGAAGACGTCGTCGAGCAGGAGGAGCGGGGGCCGGCCGTCGAGAGTCGTCAGCAGATCCAGCTCGGCCAGCTTGAGCGCGAGGATGGCCGTGCGCTGCTGGCCACGCGAGGCGAACGTGGTCAGGTCGCGGCCGCCGGCGCGGAAGACCAGGTCGTCGCGGTGCGGACCGACGAGAGTCGTACCGTTCCACGCTTCCTTCTCGGCGGTCTCGTGCAGCCGGCGAGCGAGCGCGTCTCGAGGCGACTCCCCGTGAAGGAGCGGCGCGTTGGTGGCGTAGTCGAGAGCCAGCGGCTCCTCCGCGGGGGCGATCTCGCGGTGGGCGGCCGCCAGGGGCGCTGTGAGCAACTCCAGGAGACGCAAACGCGCCGCCACTACCGCCGCGCCCGAAGTCAGGAACGGCTCGTCCCAGTAGCGCAGCTGGGCGCGATCCGCCTCGCCGTCGCGGATCTGCCGGAGCAGGCTGTTGCGCTGGGACAGGGCCCGGGTATAGGTCGAGAGATGCGAGCCGTACAGGGGATCGTGCGGCGCCGCCAGCTGGTCGAGCGCGGACCGCCGAAGCGTCGGCGGGCCGACGATCAGGAGCATCTCCTCGGGTGCGAAGAGAACCGTCCGCAGCTGCTCCGCCAGCGCGGCGGGCCGGCGCGGGACTCCGTTCACCTGGATCCGCTTCCGTCCGCCGGCCTGCAGGGAGATGTTCAGGCTGGTGCCGTCCGGCCGGAAACCCTCCGGGGCCGTGGTGGACCCGGAGCCGTCATCCGAATCGGTCGTCATCCGGGCGAGTTCGGGCGACGCCGGCTCAGCCTCCTGCCCGACGACTCCGAGGACACCTTCGACTCGCAGGAAGTCAGTGCCCCAGCGGATCAATTCGGCGTCGGTGGTGGTTCGGTGGGACCGGCCGAGAGCCAGCAGGACGACGCCCTCGAGCAGAGTGGTCTTGCCGGCCGCATTCGGACCCCAGATGAGTTGCGGCCCGGGACCGAGCGTGAGATCCAGCGAGGCGTAGCCCCGGAGATTCCGGAGAGACAAAGAGTGGAGCAGCGTCGGCGCCCTCGAGCCGGGCCCGACCGGGCCTTCCTTCGGGATCTGCCGCTCCTAGGAGGTCGTCTTGACCGGCATGACCACGTGGACGTAGTCCGCGTCGTCGGAGGGCCGGAAGACACCGGGGGAGAGGGGGCCGTTCAGTTCGATCGAGAAGCGGTCTGTCGGCACGTTTGCCAGGACGTCCACCAGGTACTTGGCGTTGAAGGCGATCGTGGTGCCGTCGCCCTCGACCTGGGCCTCGACCTCGCTGTGGTTGTCGCCGATGTCGGCGGCGGCGCTGACGGTCAGGCCCGTCTCCGATTCCTTGCCGATGTGGAGTTTGACGATGTTCGCCGACGAGAAGGCGATGAAGCCGGCCAGGCGGACGGCCTTGAGCAGTTGGTCGCGGTCGACCGTCGCGGTCGTGGTGTGTGTCTTGGGCAGCACCTGCTGGTAGTTGGGGAACTGGCCGTCGATAAGACGGCTCACCAGATCGATGCCTTCTAGATGGAACAGGATCTGATTGCGACTGGGCGCGAGGACCACACTCACCGGATCGTCGGTCTCCGTCAGGACGCGACTTAGGGCGTCGAGGGAGCGGGCCGGGATGACGATGCTCGTCTCCTCGACGGGGTCCAGGATGGTGATCGTCTTGACCGCAATGCGGTAATTGTCTGCCGCCGCAAGTGTGAGCTGGGTGCCCTCGAAGCGAGACAGGACGCCGGTCAGGATCGGCCTGGCCTCATCGGTAGCGGCAGCGAAGGTCACCTCGGCAAGAGCCTTGCGCAGGACGTTCTGGGCAATCCGAGTCGTGGGCTTCTCGCCCGCGGTCGGGATGGCCGGGAACTCCTCAGCATCGATCCCCTTGACGCGTGTCTCGAAGCGGCCGGCCTGGATGTGTAGCGTCTCCTGCGCCTGGAGCTCGAGATCGACGCGCTCGTTGGCCGGCAGTCCGGCGACGATGTCGGTCAGGAGCCTGGCCGGCGTCGTGGTTGCCCCGCCGACTTCGATCTTGCCGGGAACCCAGTACGTCATCCCGATCTCGAGGTTGGTGGCGGTCAGCTTCAGGCCGCCGTCCTCGGTTCGAAGAAGGACGTTGTTCAGGACCGGCAGGGTGCTCCGTGTCGGGACGGCACGGCTGACGACCTGCAGACCTCGAGCCAGGTTCTCCTGCATGACCGAGAGTTTCACTTCGGGTTCACTCCCCTGAGGTCTCGCGTAACCGGCGGACCGGGTTGCTGGGTGACGGACGGCGATCCTACTCCCTGTTGATTGTCTATCTATCTTCTCATTCCGTCACCATCATCATCATGGTGTGGAGACTGTGGGTTCGCCGCGTGGCCACGCTCAGGATGACGGTGGAGAGGTCCCCCTGGACGGTGGAACGACTACGTCGAATTGGGGACCACTATCGTGCGACGCTGTGGAGACACTGAACCTGCGATCCGGGGAAGCCCTCTAGGGCGGCGAATTTGCCGACCCCCACGCCCCCGTCTGGGGCCGTCATTGTCCACATCGGCTGGTGGTTATCCACGGTTCAGGGCCACTTATCAACGCTGAGGACCGAGGTCCGCCCAGAACGCCGGCCCATTGCCGCCCGGACGAGCCGAAGGTGAGGCGCCCGCGAGAACCGGAGCGCCCGGACTCAACGTCCGTGAGTGAGGAGTGGAGTGGGCACCGACGGCATGACCCGTGTCGGCCGTCAACGGTCCGGCAGAGGCAGGGCCAGGCGCCCGCGAGAACCGGAGGAAGTGGACTCCACGTCCGTGAGCGAAGAGCGCCGCGGGCAACGACGGCATGACCCGCCCGAGCGTTGACTACTCGGCGTAGATCAGTTCGCGGACGGCGGCCAGTTCTCGCCGCAGCTCATCGTTGATGCCCATCTCGCGATTGATTTTGTCGCAGGCGTGCAGGACCGTCGAGTGATCCCGGCCGCCGAGCTCGGCGCCGATGCGCAGGAGCGAGACGTCCGTCTCCTCGCGCATGAGGAACATCGCGATCTGGCGCGGCACGACGATCGCCTTGTCGCGCTTCTGGCCCTTCAGTGCGTCTATCTGGACACCGTAGTAGTCCGACACGGCGCGGGTGATTCGCTCGGGCGTGACCTGGCGCTTCTTGGGGTTGTACAGAACGTTCGAGAGGACCGCCTGGGCGAGCTCGATCGTGATCGGCACCGCGCCCATGCTGGCGTAGGCCACGATTCGATTGAGGGCGCCCTCGAGTTCACGGATGTTGCTCACGACCTTGCGGGCGATGAACTCGAGCACGTCCGAACTGACCGGCACGGCCTGCTCCTCCGCCTTGGCGCGAAGGATGGCGATACGGGTCTCGAGGTCCGGCGCTGTCAGGTCCGCGATGAGGCCCCATTCGAAACGGCTGCGGAGTCGCTCCTCCAGCGTCAGGATCGCCTTGGGCGGCCGATCCGACGACAGCACGATCTGCTTGCCGTCCTCGTGGATGGCATTGAACGTGTGGAAGAACTCCTCCTGGGTCCGCTCCTTGTCCGCGATGAACTGGATGTCGTCGATGAGGAGGAGGTCGATCCGGCGGTAGCGCGCCCGGAACTCGTCGATCTTGCCCTGCTGGATGCTGGTGATGAACTCGTTGGTGAACTTCTCGCTGGTTGCGTACACGACGCGCTTGCGAGGGTAGCGGGCGATCACGGCGTTGCCGATGGCATGCATCAGGTGGGTCTTGCCCAGGCCGACGCCGCCGTACAGGAAGAGCGGGTTGTAGGCGTGGCCGGGCCGCTCCGCGACCGACAGGCTGGCGGCGTGGGCCAGGCGGTTCGCCGACCCGACGATGAAGTTGGAGAAGGTGTAGCGCGCGTTGATGTTGGTGGCGGCTCCCTCGGGCGCGCCGACGCGCGTGGCCTCGACCCTCACCGGCGCCGACATGGCCGGCGCGGAGCTGCCTGCCGCGGAACCGGAGCCGTTGGCCGCGACCGTGCCGGCCGTCTCGCCGGCCGGGCGAACCACGAACTCGACCTGGACGCTGTAGCCGACGATGCGGGCGAGCGTCTGCGAGATCAGCGAGCGGTAGCGCGTCTCCAGCCAGTCTTTGGCGAAACCATTTGGGACCGCGATCTTGAACCGGCTGTCGTCGACGTCAACGAGCACCGTGTCGCGGAGCCACGTTTCGAAATTGGCGGGAGACAGAGAGACCTGAAGCTCTCCGAGTGCTGCGCGCCAGACTTGTTTAGCGTCCATCTAGGCAGGCTTTGTCCCACGAGACGAAAAATGGATAGCCAGATTCATGACGGACGCCCGCTCCGCTTTCACCTTCCGGCGCCGTGAGGTCGACCGACGAGCCTCTCCTCCGGAGCAGTCTGCCGGTCCTCACGGTCCCTCCGGGCCGTGGCCCTGGGGTTGTCTGGCGCCGCGGGCCGACGAAGAATAGCACCGCCCCGGCGGCTCCGGCAAGGCTTGGACCCGATCCGAATCGCATACTCCCGGGGAGTATCGGCCGAGGGACCTTGCCGGGCCTGCCAACGGGTGCCGTCGAAACATCGTCGTTTGACACCCCGCATCTCACGTTCATATAATCCGCCGGCAGACGCGCTGAAGCGCTCGTGTGGCGCCAGGCGCGTTCGCGTGCCTTTCGGGGTATCCTCACCCCGAGGCCGTATGGAGAGACACCCGCCGTCCAATGAAACAGACCTTTCAGCCCAAGAAGCGGCATCGCGCCAAAGAGCACGGCTTCCGCGCCCGGATGAAGACCCCCGGGGGACGTCGCGTGCTATCGGCACGCCGCGCCCACGGCCGCAAGAAGCTCACGGTCTGACGGCGGACCGCGGCCACAACCCGCCGCGTCTGGTGATGCTCTCCAGTCCGGAGGACTTCGCCGCACTGCAGGGTCAAGGATCTGTCAGGTCCAACCCCCTGCTTGTCGTCCGAATCCGACGGAACGACCTCGAGGTGACGCGATTCGGGTTCTCGACCGGACGCAAGCTCGGCGGAGCGGTCGTTCGGAACCGGGTGCGCCGGCGGCTCCGTGAGGCGCTAAGGGTGATGGCGCCCTCGTTCCAGCCCGGCTGGGACGTCCTGATCATCGCCCGCCAGCCCGTCATCGCAGCCGACTATCAAGACTTGACGGGAGCCCTGCACAGTCTCCTCCGCCGGGGAGGCGTACTTGAAGGGCGGACCGTGGCGTGAAAACGGCCGGCATCGGGCTCATCAGGCTCTACCGTCGCCTTTTCGCGTGGCGCCCGTCGGTCTGTCGCTACGAGCCGACCTGTTCGGTCTACACCGAGCAGGCGATCGCCAAATACGGTTTGTTCCGAGGGAGCTGGATGGGAATGCGTCGAATCGCTCGCTGCCACCCGTGGAGTCCCGGTGGCTACGACCCAGTTCGCTAACGTGAGCGCTCGAAAGCGGACGTCCATGCCCCGGGTGCGCTGGTTGGTGCTCGGGCTCTTTGTCGTACTCGTCGCTCTCGCCGTCGTGGCCTGCGCGGATGCCGGCACGGCCAGCTCCAGCTCGGCGACCTCCGCCGGCGCTGCCGCCTCGGCGCTGGCCTCGCCCGGAACCAGCGGGCTGACTGCGACCTCTCCGTCGCCCAGTCCCACGCCCACGCAGGCGCCCCTGGCTATGGCTCAGCCCACGGACCCGCTGAGCCTATTCAGCTGGCTCTTCACGCCCATCTTCCAGGCGCTGTTCATCCTGCTGACCTGGATGTATGTGCTCACGGGCAATGTTCTCGTCGCGATCGTGATCCTGACGTTGATCATCCGGTTCGCGACCATCAAGCTCTCGGCCCGCCAGATCTCCTCGCAGCAGCGGATGATGCGTCTTGCGCCCGAGCTCAAGATCCTCCAGAAGGAACTCCAGCGCCGCTACAAGGGCGATCGCCAGGCAATCTATGCCGCCACGCAGGAGTTCTACAAGGAACGAGGAGTCAGCCCGACCTCCGGTTGCCTCCCGAGCCTGCTGCAGATGGGGATGCTCATCCCCATGTATTCGGTCATCCGGATCGGGCTCACCAACTTCGACCCGAACGCGATGCTGAGCGTCTTCGGCCAGAAGGTCGTGCCGCTCACCTGCCCGAACCCGGCTCACTACGTGAACGGGATCCTGGACAAGTCCCTGCCATGCATCAACACGGTGATCGCCGGCGTCGACATGGGCAAGGAGCAGGTCCTGTTCAGCCTGCCGCTCGGGATCAACGGCTGGGCCCTGGGCGTGAGCCTCCTGGCCCTCGCCGCCGCGGCGCTGCAGATGGTGCAGAGCCGGATGATGATGCCGCCCAACGCCGAGAACGATCCCTCGGCCAGTACCCAGCGCAGCATGATGATCTTCATGCCGCTGATCTCGATCCTCTACGGCGGGATCCTCCCGGCCGGCCTGTTCATCTACTGGATCATGACCTCGCTGTTTTCGGTCGTGCAGCAGTTCCTGATCGTTGGTTGGGGCGCGATGTTCCCGCTCTTCGGGCGGACACCGGGCTTCGCGCAGAATTACACGCCACGGTTCCCAGTCACCATGCCCGAGCCGGCGAATGCAGGCAAGTCGCTGGCCGCAACCCGGTACAAGCCGGAGGAGCGGTTGGCATCGGCGGCCTCGACTGTTCGGCCCAATACGCACCGGCGAGCCAGCCGGCGAGGGAGACGACGCTGACATGAGTAGCTTCCGCGATGCATACCGCGAGTTCACCGGCAAGACTCCGGAGGAGGCCCTCCGCGCCGCTCGCGACGAGTTCGGCGTGGACCTCAACGAACTCGACTTCGAGATCCTGACGCCCGGCAGCCGCGGCGTGCTCGGCATGGGTGCGGAGCCGGCCCGGGTCCTTGCGGCGCCCCGATCCGCGCTGGGCGGCTCCACTCCGAAGCGCGAGGCCGCAGCCCAGGTTCCGCTGCCGCCCCCCGCCCCTCGCGACCGCGAGGATCGCCCTCGGCCGGATCGCGGCTTTGATCGTGACCGCGGATTCGATCGCGGCCCGCGCCCTCCGATGGGCGACCGCGGCGGCTTCGACCGCGACCGCGGCCCTCGACCGCCTCGTACGGAAGGCGCTCCCATGCGCGGTGGATCGCCTCGGCCAGGCGGCGATCGTCCTGATCGTGCGCCCGGCGGCTTCGACCGCGACCGCGGACCTCGCACACCGCGACCGGAAGGTCGACCTGCGCCGCGACCGGAAGGTCGACCCGCGCCCCAGGCCGCGTTGACCGCCAAGGAGCTTGCCGAGGTCGCCGCCGCGCGCGTGGCCCCGCCGGTGGAGCGGGCCGAGTCCGCGGAAGTTACGCCCGAGGCCATGGCCGCGGCCAAGGAAATCCTCGAGCAGCTAATGGCCCAGCTCGATTTCCACGTCCGCGTCGAGATCAAGGCGGGAGACACGAACCGCCTCAACGTGGTCGGCGAGGGCACCGAGAAGGAATCGCTCGGTGCGCTGATCGGGCGAAAGGGCGAGCGTCTCTCCGCGCTCCAGCACCTCGTGAACCTGCTGCTGTCCAAGAGGGTCGGCGAGTGGACCCGCATTCTCGTCGACGTGGAGGACTACCGCGGCCGCCGCGAGCGCCAGCTGCGGGACCTGGCCAATCGTGCCGCCGACCGAGTGCTGGAAACGGGCAAGATGCTCCAGCTGGAGCCGATGCCGGCTCTCGAACGGCGCTGGATCCATCTCGCGCTGCGCGACCACGAGAAGGTCGCCACGCAGTCGATCGGCGAGGAGCCGAACCGCCGCGTCGTGGTGCTACCGCGCGACGTCTAGCCGGCTTCGCCCCCAGGAATCGGCGGTCGATCTCGCCCGGCCGGGGCGCCGCGCGCCAATCGTCAATGGACGGGGGCAACCGATATCTGCGCACTCAACTATCATGGTTTGACACGGCGTCACGGGGACGCGAGGCTGCGCGTCTATCGCGCGGCCGGGCGTGAGCTCCCGGTCTAGCCACCCCTGCCGCCCAGCGCCGCCACCACGACCTGTTCGGCGCGCTAGAAGGAACGATTATGACCTGGGACACCCGCGAGCCAAGAAGCCAAGCCAAGCCCAGTACGTCGCAGCCCCAAGGCTGGGATGGCCCGGGGTGGTGGGATGAATCCGCATCTCCGGCCCGCAAGCCCTCGTCGGCAGTCCGCTCCATGCCGGCCGGCCAGTCCGTGCGCGGTACCGCGACTGAGCTTCCGGTCTCGACCGGGACGGGCGGTGGCTCGAATGGGTCCGCCGCGACGGACAAGGCCGCCTTTGCCGCGGCTCGACGCGCCAAGTCGCGATCGGCCTCGCGCCAGCGATCCGACAATGCCAACACGATGGCGACGATCCGGTTGGTGGCCGGGTTCGCCGTCGGAGTGATCGCGGCCTTCTTCCTCGCCACGGTGGCCGTCCTCGGGCTGTCGCAGGGCTACGACGGCAAGGTCATGCCGGGCGTTCGCGTCGGAACCGTCGACGTCTCGGGGCTCACGCGAGACCAGGCGATCAGCGCCATCGATTCGGCTTATGCGTCCCTCAGCCAGGGTCAGGTAACAATTACCGCGCCGACGGGGACGGGCACGATCACCTATCAGGAAGCCGGGCGAGCCCCCGATTCGGCCGCCATGGCGGATGCGGCGCTGTCGGTCGGCCATGGCGACAATCCCGTTTCCAGCGTCACTTCGGCTATTCGCACATTCGCCGGCGGCGTTGACATCCCGGTGATCGTCAAGCTCGATCCGCTGGCTCTCGAAACCAAGCTCCATGACATCACGGGCACTACGCAGGATCCGCCGAAGGATGCCAGCGTCTCCGTGAACGGGACGACTTTCGCGGTCGTGCCGGGCGCCCCCGGCAAGGGCATCGACGAAACGACCATCGCCACCGGGCTGATCGACCAGCTGGCGAGCCCGGACGCGCCCAGCAACGTCCAGGTCGGCGGCAAGTTCATCACCGTCCAGCCCAATGTCACCGACGCGGATGCCCAGGCCGCCATCGACAGCGCCAACAAGATGGCAGTTGAGGTCACCCTCACCTACAGCGCCAAGACCTGGACGATCGACGCGGCCACGATCCAGAGCTGGATCATTTTCGGCGACCGAACCGACGGCACCTATGGCCCGGTCATCAACCCGGCACTGGTCAAGACGTATGTCAGCACGCTGACCAAGGATGTCAACGTGGCCCCGGTCGAGCCCAAGGTCATCAGCAGCTCGTCGACGACCGGCCTGACCGCTGGGTCGCCCGGTCTCGATCTCGACGTGGACGGCACGTCTCAGGCCATCGAGGCCTATCTGGACAACCTCGGCACCGGCGGCACGAACATGGGCACGGCCGTCGCGCTCGTCGTGAATGTGACCCAGCCCTCGCTCGCCTCTAACTCACAGCTCACGGGCTTCGTCGACATCGGCTCGTGGCGCACGAAGTACATCCTTGATCCGTCCAACGGCAATGGCGTCAACATCCAGCTCCCGTCCCAGCTCCTCAACGGTCAGGTCGTAGCCCCCGGTGCGCAATTCAACTTCCTGAACGCGGTCGGCCCGATCAGCCTGTCGACCGGCTGGAAGATGGGCGGCGTCATTCTCAACGGGCAGAGCAACCATACCGGCGCCGTCGGCGGCGGCATCTGCTCCGCGTCGACGACCATGTTCAACGCCGCGGCCCGCGCCGGGCTCGCGATCAACGAGCGCCACCCGCACTTCTACTACATCTCCCGCTATCCGGTCGGCCTGGACGCCACCGTCTATTCCAACGGTGTGACCACCTGGAACCTGCGCTGGACCAACGACACCCCGAACCCGATCGTTATCAAGTCCTGGTTCACCGGTACCGGCAAAGACAGATGGATCTATGTTCAGCTGTGGAGTCTGCCGACCGGCCGCGTCACGACCTTCGCGCCGACCAAGCCCGTCAAGAGCAACGTCGTCAAGGCCACTTCCACTACGGAATACGTTTCGTCCCTGCCGGCCGGCGACAAGAGCCCCTACCACTTCGAGTACCCCACGGACGGTTTCAACACCGTCGTCAGCCGGACCGTCAAGGACTCGACCGGAGCCGTCCTTCACCAGGACACGTGGTACTCCAAGTACGGGGTCGTGAACGGCCTGCTGGCCTACAAGGGCACACCGCCGCCGAAGGCGACACCGACGCCGAAGTCGACACCCACGCCGCCCACGCCCACGCCCACGCCCACGCCCAAGGCGGGTCTCATCCCGTTCACTCTCCTGCCGATGATCTTCCTGCCGCTGGCGGCCCTGCTGGTGCCGATCTCGCGACGCAAGCGGCTGCTTCGCAGGTAAGCGGCCTAACTTAGACACCGCAAGAGCCGGCGCGAAAGCGCCGGCTCTTCTATTTGACCGGCGCCTCGGCCGCTTCGGGCGTGGAGGCGGCCGCGGGCGGATCACCGCGGTGGAGTTCGTAGCCGAGCAGCTGCGGGAAGAGCCGCAGCACCGCAGCCAGGCCCACGAGGCAGAGCACGCCGCCGGAGACGACGGAGAACTGCGGCCCGGCCACTGCCGCCACGGCTGCGGCCTCCGCATCGCCCAGACGCGGCCCGCTCGTGACCACCAGGGTGTGGATCGACATCAGGCGGCCACGGAGATGATCGGGCGTGTCCAGCTGGACGATCGAGGCGCGCAGCACGGCGCTAATGACGTCCGCGCCGCCGGCCACGGCCAGGCACAGGAGCGCCAGCGGGAAGCTCGCCGACAGCAGCCCGAAGGCTGCGATGGCGATGCCCCACCCCGCCACGGACACGGCCACTCCCCGGCCCGGGCGGCGGACGCGGCTGGTCCAACCGGTCAGTGCCGCGCCCACGAGGGCACCCAGCGCCGGCGCTGCGGTCAGCAGCCCGTATCCGGCCGTGCCGACGTTGAACACCGTAAGCGCGAGCTGCGGGAACAGCGAGCTCGGCATTCCGAAGATCATCGCGTCCAGGTCGATGACGAACGTGGCCAGCACGACCTTGCGCGAGCGGGCGAAGCTGAGCCCCTCGGCCACCGACCGGAGGCTCGGGCGAGGCGCATCGGGGTGGGGCGGGATCGGCGCGATCATCAGCACGGCCACGATCGCGGCCATGAATGTCGCCACGTCGAAGGAGAAGGCCCAGGCGGCCCCGGCGAGCGTGACGATGATGCCGCCGCAGACCGGCCCCACCACGGACACCGTCTGCGAGCTGAGCCAGTTGACGGCGATCGCCGCCTGAAGCCGCTCCCTGGGCACGAGCCGCGGCACGGCGGACGAGCGCGTCGGCTGGTCGACGGCCGCAATCCCGGCCGCGAAGAACGCCACGACATAGAAGCCCCACAGCGGCGGCGCGGGCAGGAACGCCAGGAATGCCAGCATGGCGCTGGTTGCCGCCAGGAGCACTTGCGTGACTATCAGCAGCTTGCGCCGGTCGACCGCGTCGGCGACCGCCCCGCCGCCCAGGGCGAAGATGAGTATCGGGAAGAGCTGCACTATCGCGAGCAAGCCGATCGATAGCGGGTTCTTCGTCAGGTTCCACAACTCGAGCGGCAGCACGACCACCGTGACCTGCCGGCCCAGGCCGCTCACGAGCTGACCGAACCAGATCAATCGGAAGTCGCGGTCGCGCCGGACGGGCTCCAGATCGACAAGCAGGCCGCGCAATCTGGCGCGTCGGGTCGAGCGTTTCAGGGACATGGCGGGAAGGATAGGCGAGGGCGGACGACCCGACACGACTGGGCCCGGCAAATCGTCTGATGCCTGCTCTCGACTTTGACGGCGGGGTACCGGGGGCCGTCGAGCCGGGCAGCCACCACGATCCTTGCCGGCGGGGCAGGTCGGCAGCATCACATCCGCGTCGAGGAGGCCGAGATTGAAGAGTGGTACGCCCAAGAACGCTCCGAATCGGGACCGCCCCTACTACGGGCAATCTCCGGCGGCCCTGGGGCGGATCGAGGCGCACATCGAGGAGATCACCGGCGATGAGCCGCCGGCGAGTCAACCTCAGACGATGCGTGAGGAACTCGGCAGGAAGGCGTTGCGCCATCGCCCGGCTCTCGCCGCCGGCATCGGCGCGACAGCCGTCCTGGTCGCCGTCGTGATCCTGGGCCCCGCGCTCCGTTCCGGCACTACGGCTAGGCCGACGGCCAGCTCGTCGGCCGGTGCGTCGGCCGTCCCGACGTCGACCCCGGCGGGGATCGCGCAGGCGACCGAGACGAGCCCGCTCCCCTCGACGAGCGCGGATCCTACGCCGAGCCCCACCCCCTGGCCTACCCTGGCCTCGATCTGGACGCCCGCGCCGACTCCCGTGCCCACTGCGACGCCTGTGCAGGCCTGGCCGGTCGCTCTCGACGAGAGCATTGACTATTCGTCGGGCGAGATGGTCGTCGGCCCGGACGGGACGATCTACATCCCGGGAATCGCCGCCCTCGACTCCAAGGGCCATTCCCGCGGCGGTTGGCTCCTGCTGCCCGATGGCCACTACGCAACACCGGTGGCGTTCGGGACGGACGGAACGATCTATGCCACCGATCAGACCGACGACACCAGCGACAGCGCCGACAACACGGCGGTCTACGCCTTCGGCGCGAACGGGAAAGCGCTTGCCGGCTGGCCCGTCTCGCTCGATATCGGCGATGGCCCGACCTTCGAAGCGGGCCCGTCCGGCAGCCTGTACGTCTTCGGGGACGACGGCGACTCGTATACGGCGATAGTTCTCACGCCGGCCGGCAAGGCCACCGCAAAGTGGAATGTCGGCTCCGACGGCGGTGGGGACTGCGGCCAGGTGATTCGCCCGGACGGCACGGTCTTCTATGCGTATTCGTCGAGCGGTTCGATGGACGACTGCGAGATCGACGTCTTCGGCCCGACCGGTAGCCGCCTGTCCAAGAGCCCGATCAGGGACTGGAACGACCTCACGATGGCTCCGGACGGCACCGTCGTCGCGGTCGGTTACGACATGGAGCCATACAGCAGTTCGGTCGTTGCCGAGACTCGCGTGGCCGTGATCGGGACCGACGGGCAACCTGCGGCCGGATGGCCCATCGTGTTCCAAGGGGCCGCCTCCGACCCGGCCTTCGGGCCCGATGGGACCGTGTACGTCGCGATCGCCGGAGTGGGGACTACGGCGTCCAGCGTGATCGGCTATGACGTGTCAGGCGTTGCCAAGCCCGGCTGGCCGGTCTCGCTTCCGGCGGGTCTTGGGCCATTCGCAGGCGACGACGAAAGCGGCACCCCGTTGCCACCCGTTGTCGGCGACGACGGCACCGTCTACCTGGCGGCTACGAAGATCGACTGGACGGGCTCGGTGCTGGCGTTCGATCCATCCGGCAACGTCCTCCCCGGCTGGCCGTACAAGCTGCCGCAGGCGTTCGCCGCCGTCGGCGACGGTCGGGACACGTGGAACCCCGGTCCGATGTTCGTCCGGTCGACGTCCGGCGGGGGCGCGATCTATCTCGCCCTCGACGGGGAGGCCATTGCGGTCGGCCACGACGGGAAGGTGGTCGCGGGCTGGCCCTATGTGCTGACCGATGACGACGACAGCTGGGAGGATTGGGCGACCATGCCGGACGGGGGCCTGATAGCCATCATCCAGACGCCCACGGACCAGGGCGACACGATCGACCTGGTGGTGCGCTTCACGCCGGGCGGCAAGTTGGTCCGCTGACAGGCCACCCGCCGGAACTAGTCGGCCTTCTGGCGCGCCAGGACGAACGACACGCAAACGAACCACGCCAGCAGGCTCAGCAGTGACGCCCACTCGAGCAGAGGAACGTCCCAGATCGCGCCGCGATCGACGATGCGGGCATCGGGGTCGACCGGCAGGTACGTCGAGTAGACCGCCAGAAAGGCGAACGAAACCGCAATCGAAATGGCGCCCGGAACCAGCAGCCGGAGCGGGAATCCGGGTGGCCGACGCCGGCCGAGCCAGAGGCTGAACACGGCCACGACGATCCAGCCGGTGCAGAAGAAGACGCCGGAGAACAGTCGATGAGCGGCATGGGTATCCATGGGGAAGATGCCGACCAGCGCACCCGAGGCTCCGGTGATCATGCCCGCGATCAGGAGGGCGGGCCGATAGCGGCCGGTCAGGCGGCGGGACAGGATGAGCAGGAACAGCCCCAGGCCGACTCCGCCTGCCACCAGGCCGGCGTTGAACACCGGCGCCATCTGCGACTGCGATGTCTGGCCCAGTTCGGAGATGAAGTGATTTAGCGGCGAGTAGCCCTCGCCCGAGGATCCGACGTAGGGGACGGCCGCGATCAGGGCCCCCAGGATGATTGCCGCCGTCGCGACAAGGCCCAGGAACCCCGCGGCGCGCGCGGGCACCTGGACTCGATCGCTCGTTCGGGCCGCGGCCCCGGCCGCGTTGTCCGCTCCCCCGCGCGTGTCAGGCGAAGACATCGACCAGCTGGCCGAGCTGACTGCCCGAGGTCGACGCGGTTTCGCGGTAGCGCGAGAGCGGATCGAAGCCGGAGAGCGCACGGCGCAGCACCGGCGTCGGGTCGAGCGTGAAGTCGGCCGTGGGCGTTGGTTGTTCGACCGAACGCAGCGCCTCGAAGGCGACGTTGGCACGCCGCATCGCGTCCGACGTGGCGGGGTTGACGTCCGGGTGGAGGTGGCGGACGAGGATCCGGTAGGCGCCCTGGACGGCCTCGAATCCGGCCGAGGGATCGAGCCCGAACGTCCGATAGTGATCGAGCGTTGAGAGCGCCAGGGTCGAGGACATCACCACTTCCGGCGGCCGAACGGCAGGTGCAGTTTCCTGCCTTGCGAACATTAGCAGAGCGCCCCGGCGCGAAGGTCCGTCAGATGCGGTATGACCATCGGATCGAACGGGTTTGCGTTGACTTCGCGCTCCACCACAGGGTCCGGCAAGGCTCGATCAGATGCGAGCGCAACCCTTCGTTAGCCGATCAGGAGTTCAACCTGCTGGTTCTCGTCAACCAGGCAGACGATAACCAGACCGCCCTGCGCAGAAACCTGCGGATCGGGCTCGAAGGGCTGCACGGGCCCCGGGACTTCGATCGTTCGTGGCGAACGTTCGCGGCATGCGGCCGCTCGCAGCGCACCTTCCCAGGGCACACTGCACGCGTTCAACCGTGTCACCAGTATTCCCGTCGATGACCGATCGGCTGCCGAGCGGCTGACTCAACGTCACGAGCAACTCCTCGCTTGTCCCCACGCCTGCCGCTCCCTGTGGCCAGGGAAAGATGAACGAGCCGACACTCACGGTGACCCGATCAGAGGTCTCGGTGACGCCGGTGACGCGCGTCCATTGGGGAGAGCTCGCATCTACCTCGACGCCGATCGTCCGATCGTCGACGAGGCGATATCCCTCGATGGGCTGCGGCCGGTCGAGCCAGTGACCGACCAGGATCAGCCCGACGAGGATCGCGAGAACGAGCCAGAGTCGCCTCGACTGCAGACGCTTCACCTGAACCCCCCTAACCTGTTCGACGGCGATCCACCGTTGATTCGCACCAGGCTGCCGCTCGGATCTCGGCCAGTCCCGCTCCGTAGTCGGCCGCGCCGACAGCTCGAACACAGGCCCTCAGTAGTCGGGTTCCCTCGCGCAGGGCAAAGAAATGGTGGAGATGGGGGAGAGTCGAACTCCCCGTCCAGAAACCTTCGCCGGAGACCACTACGAGCGTGTCCGATAGTTTGTCGTCGAACGCTCGGCCGACCATCGGCAACCTGCCGAGCGCTCCAGTCACGTTCCCTTGCGGGCTTTAGTTCCGACTACGCGACGCTACTCGGAACCGCACCTCCGCTGAATGACGCTTCCACAGCCCACGGAGGTGAGGCTGCTTCCACGCTCACCTTACTGCCTAAGCAGCGAGGGCGAGAGCAGACTGGTTGTTGCCAGTTACTTCGTTTGGGCTCCTTTTTACGAGGCCTGGAGACCAACCTCGGCTCGCGTTCTCCGGTAACCGGCCCCTGTCGAAACCACGCATCCCCACGGGTGCCACTGCTACCAGCGCCCGCGGATTGTACAGCGACGGCGACGGCGGTCAAATCCAGGAGACGGGCGAGGCGCGAGCGCCGACTCAGCCCGGGCCGTTCGAGCCCTGATTCGGGTAGACGTCGAAGGTCCATCCCTCCGTTTGCTGATCCATCTCCTCGACGGTGCCGTCGGGTGCCAGGTCGAAGAGACCGGTCGACCGGCCCGCGGCATAGCCTGGACCCGCAGCCCAGGAATGCGTCAGTGATAGCGTCCAGCCATGCATGGCATTCGGGGCGATCTCGGTCGTGCACATGACCTGCAAGGGCTTCTTCAGCGGATGTTGCTGGCTGCTGGTGATGGTGGCGGCCGCGCTCTCGCCGGGTACGTTCGGGAAGCAATCGAACAGGTGCGAGCCGGAGTACTGCCAGAGCTTACCCATGGTCGACGTCCTCAGCCATGTCAGGGCTGTCTCGGCGGCTGTTTTGCCGGCCGCTTGGAGGGCCGCCGGGTCCGTCGGCAGGCTGTTTTCGGGCTCCCACCGCAGGCTCGCCATCATCGCCCGCACCTGTGCGTCCAGTTCAGCGACATTCGGCCCGCGAATGGCGGCATTGACCTCAAAGACACCGCCGAGCGCGTGCTGCGTCGGGAGCAGCCACGAGAGAACCTCGTCGGCGTTGGGGACGATCTGGGTGGCCGGGGCGAGTATTGAGGCCCTCGTGATCGAGTTGGTGGTCTTCTGGAACAAGGCCGGCAGCCCGTCGATGGTCGTTTGCGTGTAGCCGGGGAGAGTCAAACCGTCGATGGCGGACACGCCGTTCCATTCCGCCACCGATGCCACGAGGAAGCGGACCTCGACACTACCCTCGGGCAACGTCCATTTGGTTGTGCAGGCGACGTCGACAGGCTGGCTCGGATCCTGGTACACGCACTCGTCCGTTGCCGAGCCGGATCCCACGAAGCCGACCGATCGGAAGGTGGTCACCCACTCTGAACCGACGAAGGTCAGGTGGCCCACCGGGTTTGGATCCGCCATCGACAGGACCTTGGGGTCGTCAAGGTTCCACGCGGCCGGGTAGTCGAAGGCGAGAAACCACTTCTGGGCATGGGCGAGGGGCACGTCCGTCGGCGTGGGCGCGGCCGTCGGGGACGGGCTCGAGGTCTCTACGCCGCCCGGCCCGGGCGCGTCGGATCGAGGAGCAAGCAGCCACGGGAGGCCCACGACCGCCAGGGCCAGCGCAGCGGCGAGCCCTACCAGCGCCTCCACAACGTGGGTTCGCCGGCGCCGTCCCGGGTCGCTTCGCGGCGCCAGCGACGCGCGGACCCGACTCTCAAATTCCGGGCTCGGTAGGGGCCGGTTTGACGCGGCACTCAGCCTCTCCCGAAGCAGATCCTCGATGTTCCTGGAGTTCATCGACGCTCTCCAATTCCTTTCGCATGCGACCCAGGGCGCGGTGGAGACGCGACTTGGCGGTCCCCAGCGGGATGCCGAGCGCTGCCGCCACGCTGGGCAGCTCGAGATCGTGACCGAAGCGAAGCGCCAATAGCGCTCGATCGCCGGCGTCGAGATGGCCCATCGCGCGAGTCACCTCATCGCGCGCGGCAAGGCCGATCGAGCCGTCCGCCATCGGCGACGGCTCGTGGAAGCCGAGAGGCACGATCCGGCGCGCCCGCTTCCGCCGACCCGTGTCGATTGCGGAAGAGACGACGATCCGGCGGAACCAGGCCTGCCAGCGCTCCGGGTCTTGCAGCCGGGGCAGCTCGCGCCAGGCTCGCACGAATGCCTCCTGGAGCGCGTCTTCCGCGTCGAAGTAGTGCCGCATGATGGCCAGGCTCAGTCGGAACGCATCGGGCGTTTCGAGCTGGACCAGATCCATGAATGCGTCGCCGTCTCCGGCTCTGGCTGCGATGACTAGATCGTGACGGGTGGCCATTTCGCGGATGATGACGCAACGGCAGGTGCGATTCGTTCCCGACGGAGCTGATCCGCTTGGCGTCTGCTCCGGCTCAGCCGCGCCGGGGCGTGGTACCGGCGTCGTAACGGGCGCCGTCCGGCCTCGGCTCAGCCCCGGTTGTGGGCGGCGCTGGACGCGACCAGCTGCCGGAAGGCGTCGATCTGGTCGGGGTCGAATGCCCTCTTGGGGATGATGTAGACGCGGGCCTGGGTCGCCATCACGAAGAAGCTGTCGCGGTTCTCGCGCAGCCGATCGATCTCCGCCCACGGGACGTCCAGGTCGACGACGCCGTGGGTGAAATGGAGGCCGGCATCGTCGGCGAAGACCTCGACCGGCTGCTCCACCATCTGCCTCCTGGACCGCAGGGTCAGCCAGGCGAACGGCACCGACGCATAGCCCGACAGCAGGGCGACGGCCAGCGCGAGCTCGAGGGCGACCGGAACCAGGTAAGGCAGACTCAAGACCGCCAGCACGACGGCCAGGGCGCCGAACATGACGGAGAACCGGGTGCCGCGGTTGAGGGCCGGGACGTTGCCGAGGTACTCGCGCATCGACGTCTGGTACTTGCCTGCGATGTGCGGCCTGTCGTTCTTCATCGGTTCTCCCGTTGGCGGCGGCTGGCCGCGCTCTCAGCGACGATCGCGGCCCCGGTCGGCGTCCGCCATGGCCCGCTCCACTTCGCGGCGCGAGTCTCGATCGGCGATGTCGCGGCGGCGGTCGTGGAGCTGCTTGCCCCGGGCGAGGCCGATCTCCAGCTTGGCCCTGCCACGCGTCGTGATGTACATCTTGAGTGGAACGAGGGTCAGACCCTTGGACTTCGTCTTGAAGAGCAGCGACACGATCTGGTCGCGGTGGACCAGCAGCTTGCGCGGGCGCTTGGGCTCGTGGTTGTAGCGGTTGCCGGTGTCCCAGGGCTGGATGGTGGCGCTGACGAGCCAGGCCTCGCCGTTCTCGATGCGCGCGTACGACTCGGACAGGCTCACCTTGCCGGCACGAACCGATTTGATCTCGGTCCCGGTCAGGGCGATGCCGGCCTCGAACGAATCCTCGATCGTGTACTCGTGGCGGGCTCTTCGGTTCTGGGCGACGGTCTTCTCTTCGCCCACGCGGGGCTCCTCAGGGTTGACGGCCGGGTCGGCCGGAGATACGGAGGGTAGCGGAAGGTGCGTCTGTGGGCGGATGAAGTCGTCATCCGGCCCCGGGCGCACGAATGCCGGCCACGAAGGGCCGGCATTCGGTTTGCGTACTTCACCACCCGCGAGGGGCCGTCCCTAGAGTCCGGCTCCCGGCGAGGTGGTGCAGCGCGTCGGCAAGTCCTTTGACACTGCACATCACCTCCTTTCGTTGTCGGAGATGGTATCGGGGCCGGCCGAAAGGCGCAACCGCGGGTCGCCAGGTGCGCGCCCAACGAGCCGTGCCGCGGGCGACGCGGGCGAGCGGCAGAACGGCGCCCGCGGATCAGCTCGGGCTGGGCGCGGGGCTGGCACTCGGCGCTGTGCTGCCACTGGGCGCTGCGGTCGGCGAAGCCGGAGTTTCGGGCGGGAAGCCGAGGGCGACAAGGCCGGCGTCGAGCACCGGATCGGTGCCTGCCCTGGCGCCGTCGGTCGTCGCGGCCACGTCGGGCGCCAGCCCCTTGCCCTGGATCCAGACCTTGTCGGGCGTGAGCCAGCGGGCCACGGTCAGGTGAATGCCGCCGTCGTTGTTGGGGAGCGGCAGCCATTCCTGGACGACGCCCTTGCCGTAGGTCTTGGTGCCGATCAGGCGGGCCCGGCCGCGCGCCTGCAATGCTCCGGCCAGGATCTCGGCCGATGAAGCGGTGTTCCCGTCAACCAGCACGACGAGCTTGATCGAAGGGTCGGTCGCAAGGCCGCCCGAGTCGGCGTCCGTCTCGACCTGAGAACCGCCGGCATCCTGCTGATACACGATCGGACCGGAAGCCACGAACTCGCTGGCGATCTTAACCGCGTCGGGAACGTAGCCGCCGCCGTCGCCGCGCAGATCGAGGATCACGTTGCGGCGCCCGGCGGCGAGGGCGCTCTTGAGCGCCAGATCGAACTGGGCGGCCGCGGGATCGTTGATGCCGCTGACCGAGATGTAGGCCACGGCGCCGTTGGCCAGCGTCCTGGAGGCCACCTCGCACTGGGTGTAGATCGAGCGCACGATCGAGACCTTGACGGGCGTGCCGCCGCGGAGCAGGCCGAGCGTCACCGACGTGCCGCTCGTGCCTTTGATCAGCGCCGTGGCCTGGTCGACCGTGAGGCCGTCGAGGGACGTGCCGCCGACCGTCGCGATGACGTCGCCGGGCTGGATGTCGGCCGACGCCGCGGGCGACCCGCAGACCGGCTGGACGACCGCCAGTTCGCAGCCGTTGCCGATGGCCGTGCAATTGATGCCGGAGTTCGGATCGACCGGCTGGAGCGTGACCTGGACCCCGATTCCCTGGGCCTGGCCGCCAACGCTGAGGAGCGAGTTCTCGAAGTCCGTCGGGGCCTGGTAGTACGACCAAGGATCGTTGAGGCTTTCCATCATGCCTTTGATCGCGGCCTGAATGAGCTGGTCCTCGGTCGGCCGGGGCGATCCGGCGTAGTCCTTCTGGATAAGCGAGTACACGTCCCAGAACGGGTTGAACTCGGCTTCCTGTGAGGCGGGCGTTCCGGGCGTCGTCGCCACGCGCGCGCCGAGGGTGAAGCCGCCGACGAAGAGCGCGCTCCCGACCAGGATGGCCACGATCACAAGCCCGATCCGCGACGGCTGCACGGTCCGCCGTCGGGCCGGGGCGCCGGCCGTGCGGCGCTCCTCCGGCCGATCTTCTTGCGGCCCATCCCGTTCCGGGGCGAAGGCGTAGTCGACGTCTTCTAGGGGCTGCTCGGCGAGAGAGCCGGCCGCCGGATTGTCACCCGGCAGGTCGATTGGCGCGGGTCGGTCCCGATGGAATGGGTTCTTGAGGGCGGGCATGAGATCGAACCTCGAGTGCTGGTGCGTGCGGGGCGCGGGTCGGGTCAGCGCTTCAGGTAGCTGCGTACGGACAGGTACGAACCGACGAAGCCGATCCCGACGCCCGTTCCAAGCACCATGAGGGCCACATTCTGGCCGACCATGGCTGTGGCCTGAACCGGCAGGACATTGAAGAAGCTTGACAGGAGACTGGCCAGGGGAGCCTGAACCAGAAGCAGAAGGCCGATGGTGATGAGCGCTCCCAACAGTCCCACGAACGCTCCCTCGAACACGAAGGGCCAACGGATGAACGCGTCGGACGCGCCGACCAGGCGCATGATCTCGATCTCCTCGGCGCGGGCCACGACGGCCAGCCGGATCGTGTTGACGATGATGAACAGGGTCGTCAGCCCGACGATCACCAGCACCACGACGCCGACGGTGCTCACCACGTTGATGACCGAGCTCATCTGGCTGACCGTCTTGGCGATGTCCTGGACGCTGTCGACGGCGGACTGGTCGCGCAGGTACGTCGCCACGTCGATGTAGTCGCTGGGATCGCGCAGGCTGATGTTGAACGAGGCCGGCAGCGGATTGTCGGGCAGCGACTCGACGAGGGTCGCCACGCCGGGCTCGCGCTTCTGGAAGTCCTTGAGGGCCTGGTCCTTGGAGACGTACGTGACGGCCTTGACCTGGGGCATGGCCTGCAGGTCCGCGGTGAGGCGCGAGACGTCCTGGCTGGTCGCAGAGTCGTTGAGATAGGCGACGACCTGGACTTCGCCCTGGACGTAGGTGAGCGTGGCGCTGAGGCCGAGATACAGGATGACCACGCCGCTCAACAGCGTCAGCATCAGGACCATCGAGGCGGTCGCGGCGAGGCTCATAAGGGAGTTGCGCCAGAAGCCCTGCCAGGCCCGTTTCAGGCTGAAAGCTATGAACGGGATCATCAGTCCTCCCGGTGGTAGGCGGCGCCGGTCTCGTCGCGAACGACGCGGCCGTCCTCGAGGCCTACCACTCTCTTGCGGAGGGCCGTGACCACCTCGGCGTTGTGAGTCGCCATCAGGACCGTGACGCCCATCTCGTTGATGCGCAGCAGCAGCTGAATGATCTCCCAGCTGATGAGCGGGTCGAGGTTCCCGGTCGGCTCGTCCGCGATGAAGAGGTTCGGGTCGTGGACCAGGGCGCGGGCTATCGCGGTCCTTTGCTGCTCGCCGCCCGAGAGCTCCGACGGGCGCTGGTCCGCCTGACCGGAGAGGCCGACGACCCGCAGGACGCGGTCGACGGCCGGCTTGATCAGCGACCGAGGCGTGCCCGTGACCTCCAGCGCGAAGGCCACGTTATCGCGCACGGACTTGTTGGGCAAAAGCTTGAAATCCTGGAAGACGATGCCGATGCGGCGGCGCATCCTGGGCACGTCCCGGCGTTTGAGTCGAGCGAGATCGTGGCCCTCGAGAATGATCTTGCCCCTGGTCGCCAGCTCCTCCCGGATCAAGAGCCGGATCATGGTCGACTTACCGGCGCCAGAAGGGCCCACGAGGAACACGAAGTCGCCTTCGGGGACCGAGAGATTGACGTCGCGGAGCGCCGACTTGCCGTTGGCGTACGTCTTGGTGACGCCGCGCAGGACGATGATCGGCGTGCCGTCGGCGGCGGGGTCGGTCGGATGCGGCCTGGCGACGGCCGGCCGGCGAGGCGCGTTTTCGGGTCCGGAGGGTACCGAGCTCACATTGCGAGGCTAGCACCCTTGGCGCCGTCCGGCAGATCGCCGCCGCGCGAGACCGGAGCCGGCACGACGGCTAGAGCAGCGCCAGCCCGGCGGGCAGGTAGCGCTCGAAGGCCGCGAACGGGCGGGTCCAGCAGAACATCGCCGGGAAGCCCTCGATGCGAAGGCCGGCCCTGAGCATCGCTACCATGGCCCGGTCGTTGGCGCCGGGGATCCAGACGCTGGTCGCGCCGCGCGGCTCGATGGCCCTCATGAGGTGCCCGATCACGGGCGCCGTGAGAGTCTCGTCGAGCAGCGCCACCGGTCCAAAACGCCCCACCTGGGACGAGTACCCGTAGCCCAGAGGCTCACCGGCGCCCGTCCGGTAGAGAAAGCCCGTTCGGCCCTGGACCCGCAGGAAGTCGTGGTCGGGCTGGTGGGCGTAGCCGAGCACGTCGCGGTCGATGGCGTCGATCGTCTGACGGAGTTCGTCCTTGCCCGGGGCGGCGGGGTTCCGGTGCGACACCAGCTCCGGCGGCTCGAGCGCGATGGCTTCGATCCCGTCGGGCAGAGTCGGCAGAATCGACGTCGAGGCGGGCCGGCCGACGAGGTTGAAGACCGGCATCCGGGGGACGATTCCGAACTTGCTGTAGAGGCCGTTGGAGATCGGCTGGGCGCTATCGGTGCAGGTGGCGAGCACGCCGGGCCGCCGGGCGTCGGCCGCTCCGGACCCGGTGCCGTTCGCGGAAGTGTCCCGCTGGGCTTCGACATCCGCCGTGGGCGCCGACGGCAGCACCAGCGACAGGAGCGCCCGGCCGATGCCTCGACGCTGCTCTCCCGGCAGGACGTAGAGCTGGGAGAGGAACCACACGTGCTCGCGCTGCAATCCGATCCCGAAGCCCACGATGCGCTCGCGGCGTCCGCCCGGGACCGGTCTCACCGCCACGGAGAAGTGGCCCGGATCCGTGTTCAGCAGATGCTCGCCCAGCCGCATCGCGGGCTCCAGGACGGGCGGCGGCAGGGGCTGACCGAGGCGAGACATGTAGTCGTTCACGGACGCGTGCCAGACCAGGGCGCAGTCGGCCAGCTCTTCGGGGCGCGGCGGACGGTAGGTGACGTCCGCCGTCATCGATCGTCCGGGCCGGTGCGGCTGCCGGCGACGACGGCGCCGGTCGCCTCCCGTTCCAGCTCGGCCTGCATGAACGTGTCCAGGTCGCCGTCGAGGACCGCGGCCGTGTTGCCCGTCTCGACCTCGGTGCGGTGGTCCTTGACCATCTGGTACGGGTGCAGGACGTAGCTTCTGATCTGGTTCCCCCATCCCGCCTCGACATGCTCCCCACGCAGCTTGCGGAGCTCCGCCTCGTGCTCCTCCACCGCCCGTTCCAGGAGGCGGGCCTGGAGGATCTTCGCGGCCGTCTCCTTGTTCTGCGTCTGCGATCGCTCGTTCTGGCTCTGGGACACGATGCCCGTGGGGATGTGGGTCAGGCGGACGGCCGAGTCCGTCTTGTTGACGTGCTGCCCGCCCGCGCCGGTGGCCCGGAAGGTGTCCATGCGGATCTCGTCCCAGTTGAGCTCGACTTCGAGGTCGCTCTCGACTTCCGGCAGCACCTCGACCAGGGCGAAGGTCGTATGCCGTCGCTTCTGCGAATCGAAGGGACTGATTCGGACGAGTCGGTGGACGCCGCGCTCCGCCTTGAGGTAGCCGTAGGCGGCCCGCCCGTCCACGGCGACGGTCACGCTCTTGATGCCGGTCTCCTCGCCCTCGGTCTGGTCGAGGATCTCGGTCGCGAAGCGATGGCGTTCGGCCCAGCGCAGGTACATGCGCAGGAGCATCTCGGCCCAGTCGGTGGCTTCGGTGCCGCCGGCGCCGGCGCTGATCGTCAGGAGGGCGTTGCGCTGGTCGTACTGGCCGCCGAAGAGCAGCTCGCGCCGGGCCCGCCCGTACTCGGCGGCCAGCTGCTGGGCTTCCGCGTCGACGTCTGCGAGGACGCTCTGGTCGTCTTCTTCCTGGGCCAGCTCGAGAAGCTCCATCGTCGAGCGGGCGCGGGATTCGAGGTTGCGCCACAACTCGAGCTCTTCACGAAGCCCCTCAGCCTCGCGCAGCACTTTCTTGGCCGTGCGCTGATCATCCCAGAAGCCCGGCTCACCGACGGCGGCGTCGATCTCGGTTAGGCGGCGTTCCTTAGTGGAGAGGTCAAAGACGCCCCGAGGTCGCCTGGATCCTCTGGACCAGGTCGCGGATCTCGGCGGGCTCCACTAATCCCGGCCTCGAACGTCCTGGAGAAGGATCGGACGGAGCTCGATGAGACGCAGGGCGCTCTTGCTCCGGGCGACGACGGGGTTCACGCAGGGACAGTAAATGTTGTGAGGGCAGACGCCGCAGTTCCCATCGCAATCGAGCGCGGCCGCGTAGCTACAGTTGCGGCAGTCACGCTCACAGGCGATGAGATCGATGAACGCCGCTTCCTCTGCCTGCTTCAACTCTCTCCTCGTTGTGTGACGGCACAACCCCTCGACCAGCCCGCACGCAGCTGGACGGGGGCCGGCGCGGGGTATGTTCGGGGCGAGTATACGGGCTCAATTCGGTGGAGCCAAGGGGTCAATTTCGCTAGATTGACGGGAAATCACCGCTTAGTACGCATAGGCGGATGGATTGGTCCAGATAGTCGCCACAGACGCGGCATCCGCGGGCGGGCCGGGCGGGAGCGCGGCGCAGGTCCTGCGCCCGACGGGGGGCTGCCTCAGTTGGAGGCCGGGGCCGGCGACGCGCTCGGGGATGCGGTCGGCGAAGGTCCGGCAGGGGTATTGGCCGGGGCGCTCGGCGTGGACGCGGCCGAGGTCGAGCCGCCGGAGAGGGACGTCGACTGGTCCGCGGTGTCGCCCTCCAGGAAGGTGTACTGGGCCAGGGCGCCGAGCTCGTGCATGAGAGCGTCGAAGTGCATCGGCTCCTCGCTGTCCGCGGGACTGGTCGTGGTCGGCGAGCCCCAGGCCTCGATGCCCTGATCCTGGGCGAGTCGCAGGACGCGCAGCATGTGGGTGCGGTCCGAGACGAACAGTGCGGTGTGGAGGCCGTGCTGGTCGAACAAGGCCCTGACGTTTCGGATGGACTCCAGGGTCGTGGCGCCGGTCGTCTCGGCCAGTATCGCGCTGGCGGGCACGCCTCGGGCTTCGGCGTAGCTGCGCTCCGTGGCCGCCTCGGTGACGCGGTCGCCGGGAAGCTTGCCGCCGGTGGCCACGAACCAGGGTGCGTAGCCCTGCTTGTACAGGTCGATGGCGTGGTCGAGGCGCGCCGCCAGCACCGCGGAAGGCCGGCCGTTGTACTGGGCCGCTCCCAGGACAACGATGGCGTCGACCTGTCGGCGGTTGTCCTGCTGGCCCACGTCCCAGACCCGGAACACCGCGTACGCGGTCAGGCCGATGGCGCCAACGACGAACGCGAGTGCGACGATCAACAGATCGCGAAGGCGCGCCTTCCAGCTCACTGGCCGTGGCACTTCTTGTACTTCTTGCCGGAGCCGCACCAGCACTGGTCGTTGCGGCCCATGCGGATGCCCGCGGGCGAGTAGCCGGGACGGATGGCTCCGCCGCTGGTGGCGGATCCGCTCGAACTCGAGCCGCCGACCGGCCGTCCCGCGGGCAGCGGCTTGGGCAGCGTTCGTCCGCCCGCGGCGGCGATGGCGGCAGCCGCGGCGGCGAGGCTCGTCGGCCCGCTCGGGACGGCGCCGGCCGTGTCATCACCGGACGTCGCGCCGGGCTCGTCGGGACCGCGGCTCTCGGTTCCCTGGGGCGGCAGCGCCGGCTGGCGGACGAGGGACACGCGGAAGATCGTGGTCGCGACCTGGTGCCGGATGAGCGAGCTCATCTCACCGAAGAGGCCGAAAGCCTCCTTCTTGAAGGCGTTGAGCGGATCTTCCTGGGCGAACCCGCGCAGGCCGATGCCCTGGCGCATGGCGTCGACTTCGGTCAGGTGCTCGACCCAGACGGAGTCGATAGTCCGGAGCAGCACCAGGCGCTCGAGAAGAGGCCAGTCCTCGCCGATCTCCTTCTCTTTGGCCTCGAGGCGCTCGCCGGCGATGTCCTTGAGGTTGATGGCCACGGCCTCGCGGGTGCCCATCTCCTCGAGAGCCACCGGGGTCGTTTCGTCGTTGCCCACGCCCATGTTCGTCAGTGCGGCGGAGAGGGCCTCGAGGTCCCAATCGCGGGCCGAAACGATGGCCGGCAGGAAGCGGTCGACAAGAGCGTCGACCTCGTGCTCGAGGAACGACTGGATCGTGTCGGCCATGTCCTCGTTCTTGAGGACCTTGTCGCGTTCCTCGTAGATGGTCTCGCGCTGCTTGTTGATCACGTCGTCGTACTCGACGACGCGCTTGCGGATGTCGAAGTTGTAGCCCTCGACGCGGCTCTGGGCGCTCTCGATCGTCTTGGACACCAGGCGCGACTCGATGGCCATGTCCTCGTCCAGGCCGAGGCGCTCCATCAGGCCGGCCACTCGGTCCGAGGCGAAACGCTTCATCAGGTCGTCTTCCAGGGAGAGGTAGAAGCGCGACGACCCGGGGTCGCCCTGGCGTCCGGCGCGGCCTCTCAACTGGTTGTCGATGCGGCGCGAGTCGTGACGCTCCGTGCCGATGATGTGCAGGCCGCCGGCCTCCACGACGCGCTCGTGCTCCTCGTCGCAGACGGCCGTGGCCTCCCCGAGGGCGGCCTCGTACGTCTCCTTGTCCACCTCGGCGGGGTTGAGGCCCTTGCGGTGGAGGATGTCCGAAGCCATTCCGGCCGGGTCGCCGCCGAGCTTGATGTCGGTGCCGCGGCCGGCCATGTTCGTGGCGATCGTCACCGCGCCGAGCCGGCCGGCCTGGGCCACGATCGGCGCTTCCTTCTCGTGGAACTTGGCGTTGAGCACCTCATGTTTCACGCCGCGCCGCTTGAGCATTTCGGCCAGGTGCTCGGACTTCTCGACCGAGACGGTGCCGACCAGGACCGGTCGTCCGGCGTCGTGCATCTCGACGATCTCGTCGATCAGCGCCAGGTACTTGCCGGTCTCGTTGCGGAAGACGAGGTCCGCTTCGTCGTCGCGGATCATCGGCCGGTGGGTCGGCACGGCCACCACTTCGAGCTTGTAGATCTTGTGCAGCTCTTCGGCCTCGGTCATGGCCGTGCCGGTCATGCCGGCCAGCTTGGTGTAGAGGCGGAAGTAGTTCTGGAACGTGATCGTGGCCAGGGTCACGCTCTCGCGCTGGACGTGCACGCCCTCCTTGGCCTCGACCGCCTGGTGGAGGCCTTCGCTCCAGCGCCGGCCGGGCATCTGGCGGCCGGTGAACTCGTCGACGATGACGATCTCGCCGTCCTTGACGATGTAGTCGCGGT
>CAZGUS010000004.1:0-48874 GCA_964529245.1 uncultured Anaerolineaceae bacterium | reverse complement strand
GCCGCCTGACGATCACCGCCCAGGAGATCCTGGTCGACAACGCCGGCTACCCCACGCCGGCAATCACCCACAACTCGCACCTGTTCCGGCCCCTCGGTCTGGGCTACGCCAATCTGGGCGCGCTGCTGATGAACCGCGGCCTCGCCTACGACTCGAGCGAGGGCCAGGCCTACGCCGCCGCCATCACTTCGGTCATGACCGCCGAGGCCTACCGCCAGAGCGCCATCATCGCCCGCGACCACGGCGGCCCGTTCGCCGAATACCGCAAGAACGAGGAGCCGTTCCTGCGCGTCATCGAGAAGCACCGCGACGCCGCCCACGGCATCCCCGACAAGCAGAGCGTCCCGGCGGACCTCCACCGCGCCGCCCGCGACATCTGGGACGAGACCCTGATCCTCGGCCAGGCCAACGGCTTCCGCAACGCCCAGACGACGCTGCTCGCCCCCACGGGCACCATCGCTTTCATGATGGACTGCGATACCACCGGCATCGAGCCGGACATCGCCCTCGTCAAGTACAAGAAGCTCGTCGGCGAAGGCTTCCTCAAGATCGTCAACCAGACGGTCCCGGGCGCCCTGCGCAAGCTCGGCTACACGCCCGATCAGGTCGATTCGATCGTCGCCTACGTCAACGAGCGCGAGACGATCGAAGGCGCGCCGGAGCTCAAGCCGGAGCACCTTTCGGTCTTCGACTGCGCCTTCAAGCCGATGAACGGCACGCGTTCCATCCACTACATGGGCCATCTGCGGATGATGTCCGCGGTCCAGCCCTTCCTCTCGGGCGCAATCAGCAAGACGGTCAACATGCCCGAGGCGGCCACGCCCGACGAGATCGAGACGGTCTACCTCGAAGGCTGGCGGATGGGCCTCAAGGCGATCGCGATCTACCGCGACAACAGCAAGCGCTCCCAGCCCCTCATGACGGGCAAGAAGAAGGACAAGGAGTTGGAGCTGGCGGCGCCGGCCGCCGCCTCGGCCCCGGCTGAGCCGAAGCCGTACCGGCGCCGCCTGCCCGCCGAACGAACCGCGATCACGCACAAGTTCGACATCGCCGGCCACGAGGGCTACATCACCGTCGGGCTCTACCCGGACGGCCAGCCCGGCGAGATCTTCCTCAAGATGGCCAAGGAAGGCTCCACGATCAGCGGCCTGATGGACACGTTCGCGACCACCGTGAGCGTCGCCCTGCAGTACGGCGTGCCGCTCCACGACCTGGTCCACAAGTTCGCCCACGTCCGATTCGAGCCGTCGGGCTTCACCAGCAACCCCGAGATCCCAATCGCCAAGTCGATCGTCGACTACATCTTCCGCTGGATGGGCTCGCGCTTCCTGCCTCCGGAAGACCGAGCGACGCTTGGTCTGGTCGACCGGTCGGCGAACGCGGAATCTTCGGTGCAGCCGCTGACCCTCGGCCTCAGCGGTTCGGCCGGAGCCGGCAGCGCCGGGACGTCAGGGAGCGCCTCCTCGCCCGCCGCGGGGCCGGCTTCACCGCCGAGTGGCGCCACGGCCGTTGCCACTCCCGCGGCAGAAGCGACGACCCCGCCGCCCGCCGGAGAGTCCTCCACGGAACCCTCCGCCACCGCCAGACCCTCGAGCAACGGGAACGGCCACTCCACCGACACCGCCGCCCGAGTCACTCTCGGCAGCCTCGGCATCGGCAAGAACCAGGTCACCTTCACCAGCCAGGCCGACGCCCCCAGCTGCGCCGACTGCGGCTCGATCATGGTCCGCAACGGGTCCTGCTACAAGTGCCTGAACTGCGGGTCCACGAGCGGGTGCAGCTAGAACCATTCCCTTCCCAGGTCAAAGATCGAAGCCTTGGACAGGACGCGCCGATTTCGAGTTGGCGTCGGTTGGTAATCTAGTGGGGCCAAGGCCGGTCACGACGAGGGTGCCCAAATGGGAGTCCCTGACTATCAAACCCTGATGCTGCCCCTGCTCCGGGCCACTGCTGACGGTGCTGACCACCGCATCGCGGACCTGATCGAACAAATCGCTGCGGAACTGCACCTGACTCCGGAGGAACGCGATCAGCAGCTTCAGTCCGGCCAGAGGGTCATCTTCAACCGCTCTCACTGGGCGGTCACCTACCTCGCCAAGGCTGTGGTTCTCGAGCGCTCAGCTCGAGGAACGGTTCGCATCACCGAGCGGGGACGCCAGCTGCTCGCCGAGAAGCCGTCGAAGATCGACGTGAAGCGCCTGTCGAGTTTCCCGGAGTTCGTGGCCTTCCGGACGCGAACAGCAAGCGCGAGTCCCGAGCCACTCGAGCACGCGGCCTCTCAGACGCCCGATGAGTTGCTGGATTCGATTTACGCAGTCCAGCGGCGGAGTGTTGAGGCAGACCTTCTTGATCATGTGCTTAGCGGGGGGCCCGATTTCTTCGAACAGCTCGTGGTCGATCTGCTTGTCGCTATGGGCTACGGCGGCGCTGATCCAGGAGCGTCACGTCGTGTCGGCAAGTCCGGCGATGACGGCATCGACGGGGTCATCGACGAGGACAAGCTAGGCCTGGATGCTGTCTACATTCAGGCAAAGAGGTGGGATCCAAAGCGTCCAGTTAGCCGGCCTGATCTTCAGGCGTTCGCCGGTAGTCTCCAAGGGCAGCGCGCCACAAAGGGTGTGTTCATCACCACGTCGCGCTTCACGGAGGAGGCTCGCGAGTATGTGGGGCGAATACCAAGTCGCATCGTCCTCATCGACGGGCTGACCCTCGCACGCCTTCTGTACGACTACGGCATTGGCGTCAGGGACTATCGCCAGTATCTAGTCCGGAAGGTAGACACCGCCTATTTCGAGGGCGACGTCTAGGTCGCACGGTCTAGTCGGACCGTCTACTGCATCGCCAAACGGGCACAGGGTGGCGGAGGTGGGAGGCATGTGGCGCGTCGCCGTCAAGTCAGTAGCCGCGCTGCTGGTCGTGATTGCCCTTTGGGCGGTCGCCGCCCGGTGGATCGAGCCACAGGCGCGCCCATTCGTGACCGCTGCCCCCGGCACGGCGGCACGATCTGGTTCTCCACCGACTTCATGACGCCCTGCCAGCCCGGCACCGACGCCACGATCACATCCGACACGTTCGCCTACAGCCTGACCGTCCCGAACCAGCAAGACGTGCGCATCGACATCTCCCGGATCGACGGCAGGCAGGAGCTCAAGTGTTCGAGCTGGACATAGGGACCGACGATTTCGGCCCCGGCGACGAGTTCGGCTCGCTCAGCTGCGGGCCGTGCCAGCACACCGGACACTACGTGGGCCGGGCCCGATACGGCGACACCGTCTTTGCCGAGGGCTTCTTCCACCACACGTGACGCGCGCGCCGCAGTAGCTCGGCGCGCGCCGAAGGCCGCGTGCGAGGACAATTGGCCGAACGCGAGGGCCGGCGCGGCCGTCGGGGCATCGGGATCATCGGAGGAGCGGCGCATGGTCGAGCCCGGAGGGCGACCGAAGATCGGGGCGGCGGTAGAGGACAGGATCGTTCAGGACCGGGAGAAGCTCGAACGCGACCGGACGTTCCTGGACCGAACGGCGGGCCGAGTCCTCGGGCTGGAGGCCGTGCGCCGTCCGCGTGCGGTTTTCGACGTCTTCAACCAGGCCGGGGGCAGTCTCCTCGCGGAGGGACTGGCATACAGCTCGCTGTTCGCCGGGCTGACCGGGCTGCTCTTCGCCGTCGGCGTCCTGGGCTATCTGGTCCCGGCCGCGGCCGACCGCCAGCGGCTGATCGACGGCCTGACCGGCCAGCTCGCCCCGTTCGCGCCGATCGCCAACGACGGGCTGAACAGCGTCGCGGCGCATGCCGGGGCGTTCTCGATCATCGGTCTGGCGGGCCTGGCCTGGGGCGCGAGCCAGTTCTACGGCGCGCTCGACAAAGCGATCTCCCTGGTCTTCTCGCGAACGCCGGCGCGCGGCCCGTTCGACCGCATCCTGCGCGGGTTCGTCTCGGTCCTGCTGCTGGTCGGCGGGCTCCTTTCGGGGATCGCGCTGTCCGCCGTCCAGGACATCGTGATCGGCAGCAGCGGCAGCGGAGCCGGCTGGGGCGCCAGCCGGAGCGTGTCCGGCGTCGTGTTCCCACTGGCGACCGCGGCGGTCGTGGTATTTGTGGTCGGCGTGGTCTATCGCATCGTCCCCAACACGAAGGTCCCGATCTCGGTCCTGCTGCCACCGACGCTGCTCGCCGGGCTCCTGCTCACCGCCCTGACCGAGCTCCTCGTGTACATCACCCCGCTGCTGGCCGGCGCGCTGTCGCTGTTCGGGGGAGTGGCCGTCGTCTTCGCCACGCTGGCGTGGCTGCACCTCGCCTTCCAGGTGCTGCTGATCGGCGCCTCGTGGACGCGGGTGCGACTCGACGACTTCGAAGCCGGGGCCACCGCCCCCGCCGCCGTCGCGGCGCACTCCTGACCGAGTCGGGCGCGCCGAGCCCGGCCGTTGCGGCAGGTGAGCCGGTTCCCGGCGAATTCGCGCGTGGAGTCGAGCCCGCCGCCGACTCTGTCGATCCGGGAGCGCGGGGTTCGTCGCCTGGTCAGAACGATCGAACTACCTGGTCGTTCCCAACCCCAAACAGGCGAGGAGATCGACAGATGGCGACTCATGTGATCCACGTCGAAGTCGTGGGCCGGGACGCGGCGAAGCTCCAGAAGTTCTACGCCGATGCGTTCGGCTGGGGCCTCGACACCAGCAACCCGGACGGCTACGGCATGCACCGCGACGACAACGGCCTGACCGCCGGCATCGGCAAGAGCCCGATGGGCGGCGACGGCCACGTCACGTTCTACGTCCACGCCGACGACCCGGCGGCGACCCTCAAGCGCGTCGAGCAGCTCGGCGGGAAAGTGATCATGCCGCTCACCGAGGTCGCCCCCGAGACAACGATCGCGCTCTTCTCGGATCCCGAAGGCCACGTCGTCGGCCTGATGTAGCCACAGCGTCCGAGGCTCGGGCGGAGGAACTCTCTTGCGAAGCTCCGCCCGAGCCGGCGCGCGCCGGCGCCGCTCAGCTCCGGGCTCCGCCCGAGCCGGCGCGCGCCGGCGCCGCTCAGCTCCGGGTCTCGGCCAGGCGCCGCCGCAGGAAACGGCGTTCCGCGTCGTTGTCCGACATGGCCAGGGCGCGCTCATACTCCGCTGCGGCTTCGGAAGCGCGGCCGAGGCGACGCAGGAGGTCCGCCCGCGCGGCCGGCAGGAGGTGGTAGCCGGCCAGGACGCCGCTCGCCGCCAGTTCGTCCAGAAGACCGAGGCCGGCGGCCGGTCCGTCCGCCTGGGCGATCGCGACCGCGCGGTTGAGTTCGACTATGGGCGAGGGATCGATCCGGGCCAGCGCCTCGTAGAGAGTCGCGATCGCGCGCCAGTCTGTCGATCGGCCGTCGCGGGTGCGGGCGTGCTCCGCCGCAATCGACGCCTGCAGCAGATACCGCCCGACCGACGCATGCGAGAGTCGTCCCGCGGCCGCAAAACCGCGGTCCAGTGCCGCAAGGCCGCGCGCTATCTCGGCGCCGTCCCAGAGGCTGCGGTCCTGGTCCTCGAGCAGGGCGATCGAGCCGTCCGCGCCGACGCGCGCGTCTCGCCGCGAATCCTGGAGCAGGAGCAGCGCCAGCAGCCCGTGCGTCTCCGGCCTCTCCGGCAGCAGGTCGGCGACCAGGGCGGCGAGGCGGATGGCTTCTGAGCACAGCTCGCGGCGGATCGGTGACTCGCCGGCGCTGGCCAGGTAGCCCTCGTTGAAGACGAGGTACAGGACCGCCAGAACGCTGTCGAGCCGTTCCGGCAGCTCCGCTCCGAGCGGCACGCGATAAGGGATCCCCGCCTGCCGGATCTTGCGTTTGGCCCGAACGAGGCGCTGGGCCAGAGTCGCCTCCGGGACGAGGAAGGCGCGGGCGATCTCCGGCGTCGTCAACCCGCCCAGCGTACGCAGCGTCAGCGCGACCCTGGCGTCCAGCTGCAGCGCCGGGTGGCAGCACGTGAAGATGAGGCTCAGGCGATCGTCCTGGAGACCGCCCTCCGTGCCAAGCTGCATCTTCGCCACCTCCGTGTAGGGCATCAGCCGCTCCAGCAGCGCCAGCTTCTCGGCCTGACGCCGGTCGCGCCGCACACGATCGAGAGCGCGGTTGCGGGCGGCCGTCGTCAGCCACGCGGCAGGGTTGGATGGGATCCCGTCGCGCGGCCAGGTTTCGAGCGCCCGCGCGAAGGCGTCGGCGAGCGACTCCTCGGCGACATCGAAGTCACCGCCCAGGTAACGGATGAGCGTCGCCAGCACGGCTCCGTAGGCTTCGCGATAGACGCGCTCGATAGCCTGGTTGATGGCGGCGTGCGGCCGCTCGGGAGCCGGCCGCTCCGCCACGGGGCGCTCGGGAGCCGGCCGATCGGGAGCCGGCTCTGGGGAGGTCATCCGGCCGGGGCGGGCGCCGGCATGCCCACGATGGGCCGGACCTCGATCGATCCTTCGGCCGCGCCGGGGCAACGAGCCGCCGCCTCGAGAGCCACGTCGAGGTTGTCGCATTCGAGGATGTAGTACCCGCCGAGAACCTCCTTGGTCTCCGTGTACGGACCGTCGGTGATCAGGCGGTTCGAGTCGCGGATTCGGACCGTGGTCGCCGAGGCGGAGCCGGCCAGCCGCTCACCGCCGATGTGGATGCCCTGGCCCATGAGCCAGCGCGTGTACTCCATCCAGGGTGGGGATATCTCGGGCGCGTCGCCGGAGTCCGGGTCGGGCTGCTGGGCTTCGTCGGCGTAGATCAGGAGCATGTAGCGCACGTGACGCCTCCAGACGATTCCGCGGACGGCGACTGCCATCCTCCACTCGAACGACGCCGGCGGCGTCTCCGAATCGACATTCCGGGCCGGGCGCAGCCGGGCAGCGGAATCAGATTGTGGTCGTGGCGCCGGCGCATCCGACCGTATCCCCGGCCGGCAGCCGCCAGGTGAGACCGCGGGTCCCTCTGCCGGGTCAGCGCGCCTCGCGCCGCCGGGTCTGCGTCTCGGGCCACCGCCACAGGAAGGCGTAGACGACGCCGAGGTTGTCGTTCTCGGCCCGCTGCAGACGCTTCCTCGCCTTGCTCAGGGGAAAGGCGTTGAGCCCGGCGTCCGTATGCAACCCGAACAGGCGGTTGCCGGTCGCGGCCACCCAGCCCCAGCGGCCGCCGTGGTTCTTGATGAACGTCTCGCCGAAGTAGGCGCCCAGCTCCGACGCGATGGCGTTGCGGCGCTCTTCGAGCTCGGCCCCGCGGACCTCCCGATCGAGCGCGGCGTACATCTGGATGCCGACCCCGTCCGCCTCTTCGATGCTCGCATCCGAGAAATCCAGCGCCGCCTTGTGCTCGCGACCGCGCTCGACATAGCGGCCGGCCAGGTCGGTCATCTCCTGGGCCATGGCGTCGTCGGGCTCGAACTGGGCACCGAGAACGCCGTCGTGAGGTCTCTCTCCGGACTCGTTCATGACAATGAGGGTACTCCTCATGCCTCCGGAGCAGCCGCCGTCGCCGCCTCGGCCGCGAGCGGGAGGCCGAGACCCCTCAGGTCGGAGCGGAGTTGGGCTGCGCCGGCGAAGTGCAACGCGACCATTCCGAGCAAGGCGGCCTGGGCCACGTTGGGCGGATTGTCGTCGATGTACACGGTGTTGCGCGGCGTCAGGGCGAAGCGCTCCAGGAAGATCCGGAAGATCGCGGGATCGGGCTTGCCGACCTTGACCTCGCCCGAGAGGAGGATGCCATCCATGCCCGCCAGGAACGGATACAGCGGCCGAGTGGCCGGAAACGTCTCGGCCGACCAGTTGCTCAGGGCGTAGGTCCGGAGGCCGGCCCGCCGGAGCTCGAGCAGGATCGCGACGGTGTCCTCGAACGCGCCGCCGAGCATCTCGTGCCAGCGCGACCCGTAGGCGGCGATCAGCTCGGCCTCACCGGGGTGGGCGGCGGCAAGCTCGGCCACGGCGTCGGCGAGCGGGCGGCCGGCGTCGAGCGCGGCGTTCCATTCGGGACCGCAGACCTCCGTGAGGAAGCGCTCCATGCCGGCCTCGTCCGCGCCGAACAGCTTGCGGTAGAGGTGGCGCGGGTTCCAATCGATCAGCACGCCGCCAAGGTCGAACACCACCGCGGTGATCTCGGTCGCCATGGGCCTCTCGCTGCGCCGGCGGGAACGCGTCTTGAGTTCGACGTCGAACCCGGGCCGGTTCGCCTGATCGTACCCGAGGCGGGCCGACGGGGCGGGCGCGGGCGCCGGGCGCCGTGCGCCGGGCTCGGGCGCTGCCCGATTCCGGGAGCCGACCCGATCGAGGGTCAGTCGGAGATCAGCTTCACGATCGCTTTGGGCGTCATCTTGGTCCGGTGGGCGATCTGGGCCGCGATTCGGGCGGGGTCGCCCTGGCAGCGATGCAGGGCCCGATGGTTCAGCCGGGGCCAGAGTGCGATCGCCCGCCGTTCGACGCGATCCGCGGACTCTGGACGACCGTGCGGCATCCCGGGGTGAAGCCGTGGAAACGGAACCAGCATGCCGACCTTCCCCTGCCGGCCAGACGCAGTCTCGGAATCCGAGGCATCGGCACGGGGTCGGTCAGGCTCCCATCGTGCGCCCCGACGGCACGCAATACAAGTGCCGGCGCCGGCACGGGGCGTCTGACGGAGCCTTAGGTGATCTTGAACGTCCCGACCGCGCTGCCGGAAGCGGCGCCGTGCGAGCACTCGATCGTGACCGTGGCGACGCCGGGATCGGTGCTCGATCCGACTTTCCAGGTCCACGAAACCTTGCCCGTGGACGGGACCGTGCGCGCGGGCTTGAGGCCGCTGGCGCTCGAGATAGTCCCCGACGGATCGGTGACTGACGCCGTGCAGACCGATCCCGCCACGGTCACGGCCGTCACCGTGGCGTTCGAGCCGTGCTTGACCGAGGCGGACAGGCTCGTGATCTTGACCGAGAGAGCGGCGGGCAAGGCGGTCGGCCCCGCGCTCGAGCTCGGGCCCGCGCTCGGGCCGCCCGCCGAGGCCGAGGGTCCGGCCGAGTTCGTTGCCGTCGTGAAGGCGATCCCGTAGAACGCGTGGACCCAGTGGTCGCCGATCTCCGCCTGGGCGGCGGCCAGGGTCAGTGAACCGGCGCAGACCTGCTTCTTGAGCTGAGTCTCGAAGCCATCCTTGATGTGCGCGCTCGTTGAGCGCCCGTCGGAAAGGCCGGCCGTGTACGGCTCGGGCCAGAGATTGCGCGGATCGGTCGGCGCGCCGCCCAGTTCCAGCGAGATCAGATGGTCTTCCTCGTAGTCCGCGGTCGACGTGTCGGTGTAGCCGTACTCGACGATCTGCTGCTTCTTGAGGTTCGTCGTGTAGCTGCTCGGCGGGCGGATCGTGGCCGTCCAGCCCGAGACGCAGATCGTGGAGCCGATGTCCGCCTGAGTGACGGCCGGGTTCAGGACGCCCGGGGTCCGGAGCGGATCCGGCTCGCCGGGCAGGCGATCGGCGGTCGCGCCCGACGCACTCGAGGGAAGCGGCTCGCCGGTCGGCCCGGGCGAGAAGGACGCTCCCGGCGCGAGAGTGGCCGTCGACTCGTCATCGTCATCGAGCGGGGTCGCGCTCGGAACTGCGGCCGAAGGCGGCGCCGACACCGACGGCGAAGCGGTAGCCGTCGCGGGACCGCACCCGGCGGCCGCCAGGGCGGCGACGAACGTCGCCAGGACGAGGAAGACAGCGAGGGCCGGGGTCGCCCGCCGGCCACGATGAGAGCTTCGCCGGGCGGCTTCCACGTCCATGAACCCCCTTCCGATCTGGCGCCGGTCCACAGGTCGCCGTCCAACTGTACTCGGCCGGGCCGAGCGGCACGAGGCCGGTTTGCGCCGGTCGGCAGGCGGCCGCAGCCGGCCGATCAGGTCAGCGGATCGCGTCGATGACCTCGCCGCCTGTCGCGGCGAGCATGACCACGTACGCGGTCCCGTTCGAGTCGAAGGCCATCTTGTGGCCGTTGGCGAGAGATGCCATCGGGAAACCGGGAAGCAGCTTGCCGCTGGGGTCGAAGGCCGCGATCTCGTCGCCGGAAGGCGTCGCCGTCCCCGGGGCATAGACCTCCCAGGTAATCCAGACGGAGCCGCCGGGCGACACGGACAGATACGACGCCGCGTCCACGCGAACCGGCCAGCCCGGTTTCGCAGTTCCGTCCTCGAGGACGGCAAAGACGTACGAGTCGCCGCTCTGCGTCTTCGGACCGCCGAACGCGAGGTACGTCGATACGTAGAGGGTCCCGTCGGCGGACAGACCGATGGCCTTGAACTGCTCGAAGCCATCTACGGTGCCCGCGAGATCCGAGAGAAGGCGACCGTCGGACGCCAGCAGAACCAGGTGAGCCCGCCCGCCGTCGCCGCCGAGAAGCACGAAGACGCGGCCGTCCGGCTCGGGCAGAACCGTGGTGAACGGCTCGTTGCCGGCCGGGTTCCAGGGCGTCCAGCCGGTCCTGGGCTTGCCGTCCGGACCGATCGCCAGCAGCACGTCGGGCCAGTTGCCCGAGCCCTGAGTCGGCGTCACCTGGACCACGTACAGCGTCCCGTCGGGGCCGATCGCGGGGTCGAGGAGCGAATGGGCGCTCGAGTACGGCCAGCCCGCAAGAAGCTTGCCGTCGCCGCCCAGGCAGTAGACCACCATCGGCAGGTCGGACGCGCCGGTCGCCCCGGGCTTCGTGTCCATGAAGCACACTCTCCCGCCCTGCCCAAACATGAAGAAGTCCGTCTGGAGGCCGTGCTTCGCCGCGGGCGTCCGGTACGGCCAGCCGGGCACGACTTTGCCGGTCGAATCGATGGCGGTGATGGTCATCGAGCTGGGCGCGGCCGACGACCCTCCGAACGGGTTGGCGCCGCTCACGACGAAGACCGTTCCTCCGGGACCGACCGCATAGCCGAGCGGGAAGCCCGAGACGGGAACGCCGGCCTTTGGCCACCCGGGCTTGGGCGATCCGTCCGGGCGGATGGCTACGACAGAGGCCTTCTCGTCCGGTACCGCGAATACCGAAGGACTGGGCTTGGGTCCACCGACCGGCCGTGCCGCCAGCAGGTAGATCGTGTCGTCCGGTCCGACGCCGATGACGTCTCCACCCTCGCCCGAGCCGAGCTTGTAGACGGTGGACCCGTTCCAGGCCCCGGTCGAAGGCAGCGCCGGCGCATCGGTCGGTGTGGAGCTGGGCGGGGTTGAGGGCACCGCAGTCGGCGGCGGGCTGAACGGCGGTGGCGTGTCATTGGGATTGTCATAGCCCGGGGCCGCCGTGGGCGACGCGGTCGCCGCCGGCGTTGGGCTCGGCGTCGATGAGGCGGTGCAGGCGCCGGCCATTACGAGGCATGCCACGAGCCACGCCGCGGCGTGTTGCCGGCGGCGGAGATTGAGTCGCATCGGTCCCCTCACTCAGAGCGCGGCGCCGGAAGCCCGCCAACTCTAGCCTTCGGCGCCGCCCTGCATGTGTCCGATCGGCGACACCGAGCCGCGGTTGCCGGGCCGGCCGCCGGGGCCGATCAGGTCAGCCGCTCGCCGGCTCGAACCTCGATGTCGAGGCGGTTCTCGGGGGGAGAGAGCGGGCACGACCAGCGGTGATCGAAGGCGCACGATGGCTGGTAGGCGAAGTTGAAATCGACCACCACGGTCCCGCGACCGGCATCGCCGCCCAGGTCCGCGCCCTTGGCCGTGTCAAGCAGGTAGCGGCCGCCGCCGTATGTCTCCCGGCTGCTGGTGGCGTCTCGGAACGGCAGGAAGAGCCCGCCCGAATACTCGGGCAGCCAGAAGAGCGCGAGGCGGCGCGGGCCGACGGCGAAGGGGACCTCGAGCCAGCCGATCCGGTCGAAACCCAGCGGTTGGCCGGCGCTGACCGGCAGGGTGTTGACCGCCGACGGGACGCCGGCCTCGCCGGCCCGGCCGGCGGCGGCGCCCTCGCCCACGCCTGCCTCCGTTCCCGCATCGACGCGGATCAGCGGCAGCTCGAACCGCAAGCTCGGGTCGTACGGGAAGCTAATCGAGCGGAAGTCCGAGCGATGCTCGGTCAGCACCGGCGAGGCGGGGTGGTCGCGGTAAAGCGCCTCACGCGCCTCGAGCCAGCGGGCGTGCGCGGCTGCCGGGTCGTGCTGCGCCAGGCGCCGGACGTCGGCGTACAGCTCCGAGACCAGGCGCCGCCACTCGGCGAGTTGCAGCCTGTCGAGCCCGGTCGCGGTCATCGGGCGCTCAGACCCGGCCGCGCCAGATCCCGACGGCCTCGAACTTGAGCGGCACGTCGACGAGGATCAGCTCGCTGTGGTCGCGCGCCCGGACGCGCAGCTCGGCCTGGTCGGTGACCTTGGCCGCGTCGCCGGTTGAGACGTCCCGGTCCTCGAATGTCGCCGCGCCGTCGATCAGGTACGCGTAGACGCCGCGGCCGGCACCGATCTCGTGCACGACCTCGACTCCGGGATCGAGCGAGGCGAGATACACGGCCGCGTCCTGGTGGACCTTGACCACGTCGCCGCCTTCGGGCCCGATCACCCGCAACAGACGGTTGGTGCGGTCGGCGCGAGTGAAGACGCACTGCTCGACCTCCGGTGTCAGGCCGGCGATGTTCGGCAGGATCCAGATCTGGATGAAGCGCATCGGCTCGGTCCTGGACGCGTTCTGCTCGGAGTGGAGCGCGCCGGCGCCGAGCGTCATGCGCTGGACCGATCCCGCCGGCAACGGCCCGAACGCGCCGCCGACGTTGTCCTCGTGGCCGAAGCTGCCCTCGACGACGTAGGTCAGCCCCTCGACGTCGCGGTGCGGATGCAGCGGCCACACCGCGCCGGCGATCAGGCGATCGTCGTTGAAGACACGCATCGCCCCGAAGCTGTCGTTCTCGGGGTCGCTGTAGTGGTCGAAGGAGAAATGCCAGCGGGCGCGGAACCAGCCGCCCGAGGTGTCGTAGATCTCCCTGTCGCGCCGGATGACGATCACGCCGGCATCATGGCCGATGTGCCTGCCGGACAGGGCCGGCGCCCTGGGGCGTTGCGCCGGGCAGGCGCGCCTGCTCGGCGAGGCGCTCCGCTGTCCGCGGCTACTCAGCGGGGCGCGCCGCCGTCCGCGACTTCTCAGTGTGGCGCGCCGCTGTCCGCAGCTACTCCCAGGGGCGGAGCTGCGCCAGGAACTCGACGATCAGGGCGTTGAGCCGATCGGGCGCCTCCATGCCGATCATGTGGGCGACGTCGGGCCAGACCACGGCCCGCGCGTTCAGGGCGGCGGCCTCGAGGCGATGCGCCTGCTGGACGACTACCGAGACGTCGAGCGCGCCGACGACCGCCAGCACCGGACAGCGCAGCTCGCCCAGCCGCTCGTCGGTCGGCGGGTCGAGGCGGATCGCCCGGCCCTTGACGCGTCCCGGCTCGTACAGCGGCCGGTCCATCTTCCGCGCGGCTTCGCGGACCGCGGGGTCGACACGGTCGGCCGGGCCGCAGGGGCCGTCCACCCAGACGCGCATGTCCAGCTCGACGATCGCCTCCAGGTCCGGTTCGGCCGCCGATCCGAGTCGCTCTCCTTCGCGAACGAAAGCCAGCTCGGCGGGCGTCAGCTCGCCGTTGAAGCCTCCGAATCCGGCCCCGACGCCGACGACGGCGACGACTCGGTCCGGGGACTCGATGGCCGTGTCTATCGCGATCGACCCGCCGTGGCTGTTCCCGACGAGCGCCGCCCGTCCGATGCCGAACGCGTCGAGCACGGCCAGGAGGTCGGCCCGGTTGCTGAACTCGACGTCCTGCGTCGTCGAGGCGCCGAAGCCACGGCAGTCGTATCGCACGACACGGAAGCCGGCGGCGATGAGCCCCGGAACCATGGCGTCCCAGGCCCGGTGATCGACGATCGCGGCGTGGATGAGGACGATCGGAGGCCCCGCGCCCTCGCTTTTCGCCGGCAGGCGCCCGCCGGGAACGTCGATGAACCGTGTCTCTGGCTCTGCCATGTGGCGCCTCCCCACTGCTCCGCGGCAACGCCGCCATCGTCGGGCGGCGGCGCGCCGCAACTACCGCCGGAAGTATGCCGCGGCGGCAGGCATCCGAATGGCTGCCCGGTGTCGCCTTTCGGACTTCTCCCAATATCGACACGCGGAGGAAGATGATCTCGTCCTAGGTGCAACGCCCCGGACTCCGAGGCAGACAAACGGAGGTAGAGGGATGTTCACAAGAGGGATTCGCCGGGCGGGATTCTCGCCGGCAAACGGACAGGGCCGGGCAACATTCCGCGGGGCCGGACTGGCGATGGCACTGATCCTGGTCGCGGGGGCATGCGCCTCGGCGGTCGTGACCCCCACCCCAACCGCAAGCGCGGCGCCGACGCCCACAAGCCCGGCCTCACCCACCCCGTCGGCCACGCCGACGCCACTGCCCACCGACGTACCGTCGCCGTCCCCGACGAGCGCGGCCGTCGTCTTTGCAACCGCCCTTGGCAAGGCCAAGCTGCTGGCCCCGGCCGCCGACGGCGGCACCCTGGCCGGCACCGAACTCAACGCCTTCGGGCTCGACCTGCTCCGCAGCCTCGACCCGACCGGCAATCTGAGCGCCTCGCCGACGAGCATCGCTCTGGCGCTGGCGATGGTCCGGGCAGGCGCCGTCGGGACCACCGCCACCGAGATGGACACAGTCCTCCACAAGTTCGGAACTACGGGCCAGGCCAGTGAGGTCGTGGCTCTGCTCGCGGCCCTGAAGGCCATGACCGACGCGGGAAAGGCGCCGGCCGACGAGCTCGACGTCGCCAACGCCGTCTTCTCCCAGACCGGAATGACCCTCGAGCAGGCCTATCTCGACGCGCTGAGCTCCGGGTTCGGAGCCGGCGTCGGCCTCCTCGATTTCCAGAAGGACCCCGAATCGGGCCGCCTGACCATCAACCAGTGGGCCAGCAAGGCGACCAAGGGCCTGATCCCCGCAGTCCTGCAGCCGGGCGACATCACCAACCAGACGCGAATTGCCCTGGCCGACGCGATCTACCTCAAGGCCGCCTGGGAAACTCAGTTCCAGGCGACGTCGACCAAGTCCCTGCCGTTCACCCGCCCCGACGGATCCAAGATCACTGTTCCGACGATGGCGATCGACACGTCGCTCCAGTACGGGGCCGGAACCGGCTACCGCGCGGTGCAGCTCTCGTTGAAGACTTCGGGATCGATGACCTTCATCGTCCCCGACAACATGGCCTCGTTCACGGCGGGCTTGACGTCCGCGCAGCTGGCCTCGATTGAGAGCAAGTTCACCGCCCACAGCGTGAACCTGACCCTGCCGAAGTTCGCGACCACTTCGAGGTTCGATCTCGCCAAGGTGCTCGCGGCGATGGGCATGCCCACCGCCTTCAGCTCGAACGCCGACCTCTCGGGTATCACCCTCGACGAGCAGCTGGCCATCGATCATGTGATCCACCAGGCCAACGTCGCCATCGACGAGAGGGGCGTCATCGCCGCCGCAGTTACGGTGGTCACCGGCAAGGCCACGGCCGGGCCGCCGCCGTCACCGGTGACGTTCCACATCGACAAGCCGTTCCTCTTCTTCATCCAGGAACGCGCGACGGGGGCCATCCTCTTCATGGGCCGGATCGACGATCCGTCCGCGAAGAGCTGACACTTCGCACGAAAAGACCGGGCCTCGGGGAGATCCCGCGGCCCGGTCTTCGATTCTCGGTACGGGTGGAGCGTCAGTTCACGAAGTAGCCGGTGACGTCGAAGACGATCTGGGTGTGAGCCGAGCCGGCGCCGACGTAGGTGGCGCTCAATGTGCCGGTGATCGGGTGCAGGCCGACCGTTACGCCGTTGGCCCGGTTGTCGCCCTTGGGGAAGTTGAGCGTCGAACTGGTGGGATTGTTGTTGAAGTCGGGGCCGAGGAAGATGAAGCCCAGCTGTGACTGCTGAGTCACCGTCAGGTTGCCGGTTACCGCGACCGCGGTGGTCGCGACCCCGCCCTGACCCGCGACCGGGAAGGTCCGGGCCACGTGCGATTTGAAGACTCCAACCAGGCCCGTCCCGACGCGAGTGTCGAGGATGCGGGCCGGCGGCAGGGCCACGTAGGTGGCGCCCGAGGCGTCGGGCACGAAGTAGCCGGTCACGTCGAACACGAGCTGGGTGTGCGCCGACGGGCTCGCCGCGACGTAGGTGGCGCTAAGCGATCCGCCGTTCAGGGCCACGGTCACCCCGTTGGCCCGGTTGTCGCCGACTGGGAAGTTGATCGTGGAGGTGGTCGGGTTGTCGTTTGCATTGGGGCCCAGGAAGACGAAGCCCAGCTGTGTCTGCTGAGTCACCGTCAGGTTGCCGGTGACCGCGACCGCGTTGGCCGCGACCCCGCCCTGACCCGCGACGGCGAAGGTTTGGTGCACGTGGGAGGTGAACACAGTGCTCAGCCCGGTCCCGACGCGAGTGTCGAGGATGCGGGCCGGCGGCAGGGCCACGTAGGTGGCGCCCGAGGTGTCGGGCGCGAAGTAGCCGGTCACGTCGAACACGATCTGGGTGTGCGCCAGCGGGCTGGCCGCGACGTAGGTGGCGCTCAGGGATCCGTCGAGCGAGTTCACGGCAACAGTGACGCCGTTGGCCCGGTTGTCGCCGACCGGGAAGTTCAGCGTCGAGCTGGTGGGATTGTTGTTGAAGTCGGGGCCGAGATAGATGAAGCCCAGCTGTGTCTGCTGAGTCACCGTCAGGTTGCCGGTGACCGCGACCGCGTTGGCCGCGACACCGCCCTGACCCGCGACCAAGAAGGTGCGGGCCACGTGCGAGGTGAAGACTCCGCTGAGGCCCGTCCCGACGCGAGTGTCGAGGATGCGGGCCGGCGGCGTCAGGGCCACGTAGGTGGCGCCCGTGAGGGAGACGTGAAGAGTGGCCGTGCCGGTCGCCGCGCCCATGGTGCCGGTGACCGTGTAGCTGCCGCCGACGGTCGAACCGCAAACGTTGAAGTTGCAGGTGCCGGCGCCGGTGATCGTGAACGTGACCATGGAAGTCAGGTTTCCGAGGTCGACGTTGGAGGCGTCAAAGCCCTCGGCCTGGTAGATCTGGCTGCCGCCGGCCACGATCGTGGCGTTGGCCGGGGTCAGGGCCAGGTGATCCGCGACGACGTGGAAGGCGTAGAGCTTGCCGTCGCTCGACCCGACGTAGAGAACGCCGCCGCTGATGGTCGGCGAGGACTGGACGTTGGTGCCGACCGAATAGGTCCATGCCGGCGCGCAGGTGGACGTCGCGCAGTCGGCGTCGAAGCCGTACATAGTGCCGTCGGAGGAACCCACGTAGAGCACGTCATTCGCGCTCGCGGGCGAGGACCGGACCGGATGGCCCGTGTTTGCGCTCCAGAGCGAGGTGCAGACGCCGCCGGCGGTGCCGCAGTCGAGGTGGTAGGCATAGACGTAGCCGTCGTCGGACCCAATCCAGACGCGGCCGTCACCGAGCGACGGGGACGAGTAGATCGCACCGCCGGTGGCGGCCGTCCAGAGCGGCGTGCAGACCAATGGGCTGCCCGTGCAGTTGGTGACGCCGGTCGCGTCGAAGGCGTACAGGCTGCCGTCGAGCGACCCGACGTAGACGATTCCGCCCAGGATCGCGGGCGAGGAGTGGACCGCGCCGCCGGTGGTGGCCGTCCAGAGGGGCTGGCAGGTGGCTCCGCCGGTGCCGCAGCCGGCGGCAAAGGCGTACAGCTTGTCATCGTTAGAGCCGACGTAGATCACGCCGGCCGACACCGCCGGTGACGACTCGATGGACGCGCCGGTGGTGGCGGTCCAGAGCGGCAGGCAGGTCTTGGGAGTGCCGCTGCAGCGCGTGACCCCGGTCGAGTCGAAGGCGTACAACTTGCCGTCGTCGGACCCGACGTAGACCACGCCGCTGACCACGGACGGTGAAGAGTGGATCGGACCGCCCGTGTTGGCCGTCCACAGCGGAGCGCAGGTTGCTCCGCCGGTGGCGCAGCCGACCTTGTAGACGTACAGCTTGCCGTCGCTGGACCCGACGTAGACCTGGTTGCCCGAGGCTGCCGGCGAGGAGTCGATGGCGCCGCCGGTGGTCGCGGTCCAAAGCGGCGTGCAGGTGCCGCCCCCGGTGGCGCACCCGACCGCATACGCGTAGAGCTTGTCGTTGCTCGACCCGACGTACACGACTCCGTTCGCCACCGCCGGCGACGAGTTCACGGCCGCGCCGGTCGCGCCGGTCCATGCGACGCCCAGGGCGTGCACGTTCGTATCCGAGATGAGAGCTTCGCTCGTGTTGTGGGCCTGGTGGGCCGGACTCTGTCGGAATTGCTGCCAGTCGCCGGTGGCCGCGAGGATCGCGGACGGGCTCAGCAAGGCGGCCAGCGCCGCCACCGCGCCCAGCGCGAAGAGGCGGGCTGCGAGCCGCCAGGACTGGCCGCCCCGACGGTCCCCGGTCGCGGGCGGACGTAGACCCGGTTGAGGGCGATTCCCAGCCGAGATCGGAAACTTCACCGCACCTGCTCCTTATCGTTTCGAATTGAAGGCCCGCGAAAGGCACACTTATCCCGCCAGCCCGCCGGCCGCCTACCGGGATGAGCCCGGCACCTGCCAATTCGCATGGGCAAGGCCCACTCTAGGCAGGCGCCCGAGAACCCCGATATGGGTGTCCCGTCTGTCAGACCGGTGTCATCCCACTGACTCACTCCGTGGGTCTGACCGCTGGTCCCGCCGCGGCCGACTCGCGACCCGCGCGCTTCCTTCCGGGCAGCCGAATCGCGGCCGTGCGCCTTCCGGACCAAAACAGGCGGGCAATGCCGCGAGGTCGATAATGGGCACATGGACCCGACGATCGACACTGGTGCGAGCCAGCCCACGAACCCAGACGATTCGGCGCAGGAGGACGACCCGTTCGAGGCGCTGGTCGTCGACGCCATGGATTCGCTGCCCGAGGCTTTCCGCCAGAGACTCGGCAGCGTGGCGATCGTGATCGAAGATGAACCGACGCCCGACCAGCTGGCGTCAGTCGGAGCGCGAGGTCTGCTGGGGCTCTATACGGGCGTGCCTCGCACGGCCTACGGCGCGGCCGACGCCACCGTGGCGAGCAAGATCTCGATCTTCCGCGGCCCGCACCTCAGACAGTTCCGCGATCCCGACTCCCTGGCCAGGGGCGTCACCGAGACGGTCCGCCACGAAGTCGCGCACCATTTCGGCATCTCCGACGCCCGTCTGGTCGAACTCGAACGCGAGCGGCACGGCCGCTGACTGCCGGCCCGCCGCGAAGCCGGGCCGTTCCGATTACGCCCCTGTCGGCGGAGCGATCCCCGCCGGCGCCGAATGAGCTTTAGCCCGGACTACCCGGCTCGCTGCTTTGCCGGGCAGTATGTGACGCTCGAGGCCTTGCGCTGGGCCCACGTCTGGCCGGCGCGGGTGCGGCTCTTGAGCCAGGCCTTGCGGTCGCGCAGGTGGCTGCGCTGGACTCCGGAACCGCCGTTGGATCGGCCGTCGGTCGCGCTGGCCACGGTGGCCGTGCGGAAGCCGGACTTGGCGCGATCCGGTTCGGCGCGCTGCGGCGCCGGCGTCGTTTCTTCTGTCATCGGAGGATTCCTTCCTGTGTCGCGTCGGAGCGAGGAGTGGAGCGGCCGAAGGCCGCATGAGAAGCTGAGGACGGCCGGCGAGGTTCGCCGGGGCGCCTAGGCCTGGACGCCGTTGCGGCCCGGGCCGAGATCGCCCTTCACCGCCGCGGCGCCGTGGTTGGCCGACCAGACGGAGACGGCGGCCACGAGAACCGGCGAATCCGGGCGGACCGAGAGTCTGTCGTCTTGACCGCGAACGGTCGGCCCGAGTTCGGCCAGCGCGCCGCGATAGGCCGGCTTGTCATTCGGCCGGCGGTGGTCCGGGCGGAACACGTCGAAGTAGCCGTCGCTGCACACGACGATGAGCGCGTCGGGCGTGGAGAAAGGTCTGCGGGCCACGGGGGCGTCCGATCTGCCGTGCGCTGCGAGTGACGGAATCGTGACCCGGCGCGGTCGACTGTTCACCACAGTGGGGCCGACGGCCGCGGCGGTCAAGCTTCGCGCGCGCGACAGTTCGGCGTCGACGCGCCTCGATGGCTCAGGGATCGAGGGTGGACCAGACGCCGGCGAGCGTGCGCGGCCGGCCGAACGGTCCGCCCGGCGAACGCGACGCGGACGCCCGGCGATTGTGAGATTCGCAAATTGCGAGTACCGTGGGTGATGTTGTTGCAACTTGCGGCGACGCTCCGCGTGGTCTACCCCCCTTTCCGAACTGACCGTGCGTCTGCAATCTGGTTCGGGAAGAGAATAAAGGGGTCACTCATGACCACCGGTACCGTTAAGAAAGTCGTTGCCGATCGCGGCTTCGGTTTCATCTCCGCCGAGGATGGTAAGGAATACTTCTTCCATCGCGGCGGCCTCCTGGCTCCCCTCGACTTCGACCGCCTTGTCGGCGGCGAGCGCGTCTCCTTCGAGATCGAGACGAGCCCCAAGGGCCCGCGCGCCGTCCAGGTGAGCGCAGCCTAGTCCGCGAAGACACTCGCGGCCCGGGGCGGCATTCGCTCCGGGCCGCGTTTAGCTTTCGGCCCTTCTTGCGCGCCACCCAACCGACTGGAGCACCTCATCTCGAGAACTGCATTCGTGTCCACCTATGCCCCGCGACGGTGCGGCATCGCGACCTTCACGTACGATCTGGCGACCACCGTCGGCGAGCGTGAGATCGTGGCCCTGCACCCATCCGACGAGCCCGGCCCGTACCCGGCCGAGGTCAGGCATCGCATCAGACGCGATGTCGCCACGGACTACACGTATGTCGCGCATGCACTCAACGAGTGCGGGGTGAAGGTCGTCTGCGTGCAGCACGAGTACGGCATCTGGGGCGGCGACGACGGGTCGTACGTTCTCGATTTCGTGGACGCCCTGAGAGTGCCCGTCGTGGCCACACTTCACACGGTTCTGGCCAGGCCGACTCCGGGTCAGAGGGAGGTCCTGCGGGGCCTCGTCGGGGCGGCACACACCTCGGTCGTCATGTCGCGGGCCGGCGCCTCACTTCTGACCAGCGTCTACGGCGTTGACCCGTCTCGCGTCGCCGTCGTCCCTCATGGGATTCCGCATCTGCCGCTCGTCGCGGCGGACACGGCCAAGCCTCGTCTCGGTCTCAAGGACCGCGCGGTCATCCTCAGCTTCGGGCTGATCGGACCGGGCAAGGGCTTCGAGTCGGTGATCGAATCCATGCCGGCGGTGATCAAGGCGGTGCCCTCCGCTTGCTACGTCATCCTCGGCGCGACCCATCCGGGAATCCTCGCCCGCGACGGCGAGGCCTATCGCGACCGCCTCAAGGCCCGCGTCGCCGCCCTCGGGCTCGGCGATCACGTCCAGTTCGTCGATCGTTTCGTCGGGCGCGTGGAGCTCGGGACGTGGCTCGAAGCCGCGGACATCGTGACGACGCCGTATCCGAACCTCGACCAGAGCACGTCCGGCACGTTGGCCTACGGCATGGCCGCCGGCAAGCCGATCGTTTCGACTCCGTATGTCTACGCCGCCGAACTTCTCGCTGACGGGCGAGGCCGGCTCGTCGCGAATTCGCCGGACGCCTTCGCTGAGGCGTTCGTGGAACTGCTCGGCGACAACGACCTGCGATCGGCAATGGGCCGCAAGGCCTACGAGCACACCAGGGGCATGGTGTGGTGGGAGGTAGGCGCGGCCTACCGAAACATCTTCGACCGGGCGATCCTCGGCAGCGCGCCGGTGCCGTTCCGGGCCACGACCAGCCTCGCGGCCGCCGTTGTATGAGTCACGCACCCGGCCAGGCCTGGCCGGGTGGTACGATGACTCACGTAATCGCCATTCAGGCCACATTGCAGCAGCGTCTGCCGTCGGCACGCCAAGAGGGTGCCGGCCCCCATCTCCGATCGTGCCGTCAGCGCGGGGACCCAAGAAGTTCCGCCAGGCCAGACCGGACCCGCGTCAGATGACGCACTCAGGAGCAATCGTTTGACTTTCGACAACCTCGGCCTCTCGGCCGACCTTCTCGCCACTGTAGCGCGGGAGGGGTACACGGAACCGACGCCCGTCCAGAGCGCGGCAATCCCACTCATCCTCGCAGGCCGTGACGTTCTCGCGGCCGCCCAGACCGGCACCGGCAAGACCGCCGCATTCGTGCTGCCGATCCTGGAGATCCTCCGCCATCACTCGAACACCGGCTATTCGCCGGCGCGACATCCGGTCCGTGTCCTGATCCTGACACCGACGCGCGAGCTGGCCTGCCAGATCGCCGCCGCGGTCAAGACATACGGCCGCAGCGTTCCGCTCCGCTCCACGGTGGTCTACGGCGGGACGCGCATCGACCCGGAGATCAAGATCCTCTGGAGCGGCGTCGAGATCCTCGTCGCCACCCCGGGCCGTCTGCTCGACCACGTCGGGCAGCGCACCGTGAACCTGTCGCAGGTCGAGATCCTGGTCCTGGACGAAGCCGACCGCATGCTCGACATGGGCTTCATCCCCGAAGTCCGCAAGATCGTGGGGCACATTCCTGCAAAGCGCCAGACGCTGCTCTTCTCGGCCACGTTCTCGGACGACGTCCGACGGCTGGCCGGTGAGTTCCAGACCGATCCGGAGACCGTCGAGGTCGCGGCCCGCAACAGCGTGGCGGACAACCTCACCCAGGTGCTCTACCCCGTCGATCAGGACCGCAAGGCCGATCTCCTGATCCACCTCATCCGGCGCGATTCAATGGAGCAGGTCCTGGTCTTCACCCGCAGCAAGATCGGGGCGAGCCGCCTGGCCTCGTACCTGGATCGACGCGGCGTGAGCTGCTCCGCCATCCACGGCGATCGCAGCCAGCTGGAGCGAACCCACGCCCTGGAGGCGTTCAAGGGGCGCTTCGTCAAGGTTCTCGTCGCCACGGACGTGGCGTCGCGAGGCCTCGACATCGAGGACCTGCCCTACGTCGTCAACTTCGAGTTGCCGTACGAGCCGCAGGACTACATCCACCGCATCGGCCGAACCGGTCGCGCCGGTGCCAGCGGGACGGCCATCTCCCTGGTCTCACCCGAAGAGGTCGACGAGCTGCGAGGCGTCCAGCGCCTGCTGCGGAAGTCCATCCCGTGTGCGGTCGTCGAGGAGTTCCTGCCCGACCCCGACCGCGAGCCTGCGCCGCCGGCGCGGTTCGGTGGCGGACGGTCGCGCTCACGCGGAGGCTCGCAGCGGTCCAGCCAAACGTTCGCGACCGCGGCGCGGTAGAGTCCCCCTATGAGGAGCTGCTGAGCAAGTGCGCAAACGCAAGATCACCTATCCGGTGGCCCGCACGGCCACAAAGCCCGCCCGAACCACCGGCCTGACCAGCGACCCGAACTACGTCAGGTCCACCGTCGCCAACATCAACCTGGCGGCCCTGGACACGCGCGACGACCTTTCGGTCGGTGATCGGGTGAAGATCGGCGGAGCGGGGCTCTACGCCGGAGAGATCGCGGTCGTCGAAGCCCTGCTGGTCGGTGTCATCCCGGCGGCGATGGTTCGAACCGAGGCAGGCAAGACGCGTCGCGTTCGCGCGGTCGACATCGAGCGGCTCCCCACCGCAAACTGACCCCGGCGCTACGATCGCGGCTTCCGGCTGCGCCTTTCCGTTCAACGTCCCTTCCGCGGCGCTTCAGCGGACGGTTCCGCGCCTGCGCAACTCGGTCAGCAGTTCCGTCAGATCGGCGACGACCACCTTCGCCCCCGCCGCGACCAGTTCGGCGGCACCGACGGCTCCCGTAGTCACCCCAACGGCGATCATCCGCGCTTTCACGCTGGCCATCATGTCCCAGGTCGAGTCGCCGACATACCAGCATCCCTCCGGCGCGACGCCGAGTTGGGCGGCCGAAGCGAGCAGCAGGTCGGGCTCCGGCTTGGCATTGGCCACGTGACTGCCGTCGGTGACCGTGGGCGCTGACGGCAGCCTGAGCGAGCCGACCGACACGGCCACCTGTCCCGGCCGGCTCGAGGTGGCGATCGCGAACGTCACTCGGCTCCGGTCCAGCGCGGTCAGCAGCTCGGTGGCGCCGGGAAGCGGGGCCGGCGCCACGTTCAGCTCGTCGAACAGGGCGCCTGAGACGCGGTCCAGCTCCTCCGTCTCGGCAGAGTCGAGATGGCGGCCACGCTCCAGAGCGATCTGCGCGGCCAGCCACCGGCCGTCCGACCCGATGTAGCCGCCGAGACGAGCCGGATCCACGCTGATTCCCGCCCGCCGCAGCGCCTCCGACCACGCTTCGATGCGGTGGCGCACTGTGTCGACGAGCGTGCCGTCCAGGTCGAAGAGCAGGGCCGCGGGCTCGGGCAGGCCGGCGAGTGTCGGCGCGTCAGTCGGTCGTTGCGAAGGCGTCGTCTCGGTCATGCCGGAATGATGACAGACGAGCCCCCATCCTCCGATCCGGCGCGCCGACGCGCGCGATCATGCGAAGCGGTAGGCGACTTCGACCGTCACGACGAGTTGATTCGACGTCGGCGTCACGACGTTGCCGGGGATGCAGACGCCTGCCGAGCTGACGGCCGCCGGACCGGAAGTGACCGTGGTCGCCCCGCCGGTGCTGGTGCCGCCGGTGCTGCCCGGGACCTCGGCGGGGGCAAGCGGAGCCGGGACGCCGCACACGGTGTCGGGGTACACGTAGTTTTGCGACGCGGAGATGCTGACCGAATACGTGCCCGTGATCGAGACGCCCATGGCAGTCGCGACCGCCTGAGCCTGTGCCCTGGCGTCGGCCATGGCCGCGGTCGTGGCCTTCGCCATCGCCGCCGCCCTGTCGGAGCCGTCGGCCTTCATGTCGGCCGTGCCGGAACCGGAGGCAAGGATCGTGCCCTCAGGGGCGACGCCCAACGAGCCGCCGATCGGATAGGGGTAGGCGATGGCGGTCCCGGTCGATCCCTGGGCGGCCCCGGCCTGTGTCGAAACCTGGCCGATGGCCTCTACGCCCGGTGCTACGTCTAGGGCTCCCGCGTTGGCCTTGGCCGGCGACGACGCCGAAGGCTGCGAGCCGCTCGAGGCGGACACGGCGCCGGCCGTCCAGCCGACGGCCACGGAAGCGGCGGAGAGCAGCAGCAGTCCCACCAGCAGCGAGCGGCGGGGGCGGACCGGAAGGCGAAGTTTCATCGAGGTACTCCAGTGGTTCCAATGGCTGATTGGTGGCGGTGCCGAACGCCGCCTTGACGTCGCCGCGGCCGCGACGGTTCCCTGCCGGCAACCGATCGACCCACCTCGCGGGACGCTCGGACCGGCTGCCGGAATTGTTGAATCACCTGGCGAGCGAATTGCCCAATTGCGCGATTCCACCGCACTCGCACAGAATCCGACAGGTAGAATGTCCCGAGTACGGATTCCGCCGTAGACGGCCGGATGTGGTGGCTCGGGTGGAGGCCCAGGCGCCGCGGCTCAGTCGAGGCAGGTCCGTTCGGACCGGGTCGACGGTGGAGGATCGTCACCCCGCAGATTGGTGCAGACGGCTGATGGCCGGCTCGGAAGGGCCGACCGACTACCGCCTCAGGAGCCGTTACGAGCTCCCATCATCGGCCCCGGTCGCCAACTGCAACGCGAGTTGCGGAATCGCATACGAGGCCGATCCACGCATGACGGATCAAGGCGATCGCATGGACGCGAAACAAACCCGCTGCTCAGTGTGCAAGCACCCGGTGGCCCTCGTGGCCGGCCCGGGTCGCAGGCGAGCCGCCCTCATGGAAGATGGGCTGACGCTGTGCGACGTGTGCGCACCTTCCGGCAACCACCAGCCCGTCCGGTTCGAGCGCTGACCCGCCGACAGTCTGCGGCGTCAGAACTCCTGAGGGCACCACGGCTGCAGGGCCGTGCGGAAGAGACCCTCCGCCGCCGTGAGGCCACCCGGACGAAGTTCCACCACTCGTCCCGCACCGGCCAGCGAAACCGCGCCGACACCCCCGAGGAATAGCGAGGCCAGGTCGTTCACGTCCAACGCCACATCCGGCTCGGCCGTGCTCGCGCTCACGACGGCTCGACCGCCGGACACGTCCATGGCCCAACGGCCGGCATTCCAGGGGCAGTAACTATCCGCGAGGTCGATCACCAGCCGGCCTTCGGCGCGCCCGTCGAGGCCGTACGCGCGACCCTCCAGGGCCGCGGCGACGTCCACGATTCGAAGCCACAACCCGTCGCCCACGCTGGTCCCGAGCCGTCGCGGCTCGGCCGCAAGTGCGAAGAGCGGGTGGTCCGACGGCAGCCGCGAGGCCTTGATGGTCCGGACGAGATCCACTTCCAGCAGGTAGCGCCAGATCTCACGCATGCCACGCGGCGTGGACCCGATGGCCTCCTCGACGGTCATGATCGAGCCCGGGCCGCGCGTGCTCCACTGGCCCTTGACCTTGTACACGGCATAGGCCTCCGGCCCATCCGATGTCTCGTACACCACGAGACGGCGGGCCTCGCCGCCTCTGGCATCCTTGTCGACGAGCGGGAGGATGCCGACCCACCAGTCGTCTGTGCGGGTCAGGAAACCGGCTCGACCGGACCTGGCCGCCTCGTAGACTCGGGCCGCCAGGTCCTGCCCTTCTCCGGCCGGGAGAATCCGGAACGTGCCCTCGCGCGGCCAGTCTCGAGCGAAGCCGACTGCCCGATTCTCCGCCTCGAGGTTGAAGCAGGACGTCGCCAGGCCGAAACCGAAACGCTGGTAGATCGCACCTTCGGCCGCCCACAGCGCCGCCAGCGGCTCGCCGCGGCGGTGGCAGTCGTCGATCATCAACCGCATCATTCCGCTCATCAAACCGCGGCGCCGATGCGATGGCAGCACCGTGACGAACGTGATTCCGCCCGTCGGCAGCTCGCCCCCGGGCACACTCAGGCGCAGCGAGAACACGCCCCCAGTGCCGACGATTCGATCCCCGTCGAACGGCGCGAACCAGCGGTCCTTGTCGGCCACGCGCTCGACCCTTCCGATGAAGTCGTCGGAAAGGTCCTCGCTGAAGCCCACTTCCGCGGTCTTGAGCAACTCGACGAAACGTTCCGGGGGACAGGCACGGATCTCGACGGTCATGGCTTCACCTGCGTAGAGACGCCGGCCGTCCGGCGCCTGATCCATTCGACGATCCCGGCGACGACCTGCGGCCCCTCCGGCTCGTTCAGCGTCTCATGGCGGAGGCCCGGCAGGACGCGCCGTTCCACGCCGGGGATCGCCGCCAGCGGCTCGCTCGCCGCCGTCGGGACGAGGGTGTCGGCGCCGCCGTGGATCACAAGGGCGGGGACGTGCAGGCCGGCGAGACCGCGGCGGCCTGCCTTCATTGCCTTGAACAGCTCGCCGCCCAGCCGGACCGTCGAACGGGGCTGGACCAGAGGGTCGGCAAAGTAGGCCTCGCCGACCGCCGGAGCGTGGGAGAGCTGCTCGCCGGCGATCGGATTCGCCAGGACGAGCGTCGGCGCCACGCGGCCGAGGATCGGCGCGAGAACGCGCTGCCAGCGCGGGACGCCGGCCTCGAGAGGCGGGGCGCTGAGGACCAGCAGGTCCGGCGCCGGGCGGTTCGAACAGGCATAGGTCAGGCAGATGAGCGCGCCCATCGAATGGCCGAACAGGACCAGCGGCCGGCCCGGCTCACGGACGGCGGCGAGCCGGATCTCCAGGTCGTCGAGGTAGTCGTCCCAGCTTCGGACGTAGACGCGCCTGCCGCCCGAGAGCCCGTGGCCGCGGAGGTCGAAGGCGTAGACGTCGAGACCGGCCTCGGCCAGAATCCGGCCGGTTCGCCGGTAGCGGCCGCTGTGCTCGCCGATGCCGTGAACGACGAGGACGGTCGCCCACGGCTCGCCGGCGGGCATCCAGTGGCGCAGGTACAAGGGCGTTCCGTCGGCTCCGTGGGCCGTGTCCGCGGGACCGGCCGCCGACGGCGCGGCGGCTGTGTCGGGTGCGGTCGAGGTTCCGGAAGGTGGCGTCGCCCGACCAGTTGGAGCCGACATTTCGCGATCCCCTTCTCCTGCGCCGCCGGTGACGATTCATCTTACTCGCCGCTCGGGTGGCGCAGCCGGACCGCGCCCAACGCAAGACTCGCCGCCGCGGTCGTACCGCGACGGCGAGCTCGCTCGTTCGGGGGTCTACGCCGCGGAGCGGCTGAAGGAGCGTGCGCCCAGGGCTATCGTCGCGAACGCCAGGACCACCAGCACGACGAGGCCGACCAGGATTTCGCCGTCGGCGTAGTTGGCGTTGAAGAGGGCTCGAATGGGGGACACCGCATGGTACAGCGGGTTGAATTTCGCCACGGTCTGGAGCCAGTCCGGCGCCAGCGACATGGGCAGCATCACGCCCGACAGCAGCAGCAGCGGCAGAGCCAGGCCGTTCACCACCGGCGCCAGCGAGTCTTCGCTCTTGAGCACCAGGGCGAGGGTGTACGACACCGGCGACATCATCAGGCCGATCAGCGCCAGCATCGCAAACGCGATCGCGACTCCGCCGAGGTTGATCTCGAGCCCGAACGGGATGGCCAGAACGACCAGGATCAAGCCCTGGCCGAGGAGAAGGACGACATCGCGAAGCGAGCGGCCCAGGAGCATGGCCACGCGGCTCATCGGCGTCACGGTCATCCGCTCGACGACTCCCTCGCGCATCTCGTCGCACAGCCCGAACCCCACGAACGCCGAGCTGAAGAGGGCGGTCATGACAAGAATCCCGGGCACGAAGACGTTGAACGCTCCGCCGGGAGGGAATCCCGGCATCTTGGCGATGTTCGTCAGCAACGGCCCGAACAACAGCAGATAGAGGATCGGCTGGAGGATGCCCATAATCAGCCAGACCGGATTTCGAATGCTCAACCTCAGCGAGCGATCGAAGATGAGCCAGGTATCGCGAAAGGTTCGCATGTCGGTTTCTCCCAGGTCGCCGGCCCCTGAGGAGCGGCGTCTTGTCAGGCAGCGGTCTCGCGCAGCGAGCGGCCGGTCTTCTTGAGGAACACGTCGTCGAGGCTGGGCCGGTGGAGGTCCATGGTCGAAGGCGCGAGGCCGTGGCTGTCGAGCAGGCGCAGCACCTGCGGCACCGCCTCCTCGCCCTTGTCCACGAACAGCCTTACGAGCCCGTCATCGAGACCCGCTTCGCGGACGAAGGGCTGGGCGGCCATGAGCTCCACGACACGGTCGCCGTGGCCGTTGACGCCGATCGTCAACACATCTCCGGAGATCTCCCGTTTGAGGTCGTCCGGCGAGCCTTCGGCGACGATCCGGCCGTGGTCGATGATGGCCAGCCGATCGCACAGGGCGTCGGCTTCTTCGAGGTAATGGGTCGTCAGGAAGACCGACGTGCCCGTTTCCCGCAGGTTGCGGATCTCATCCCAGAGGCGGGCCCTGGCCTGCGGATCGAGGCCCGTCGTCGGCTCGTCGAGGAAGAGCACCACGGGGCGATGGACCATGCCGATGCCGATGTTCAGACGGCGACGCATTCCGCCCGAGTAGGTCTTGCACGTGCGGTCGGCGGCGTCGCTCAGGTCGAGAGCGTCGAGGATCTCCTGCGCGCGACGGCCGGCGTCGGCCTTGCTCATGCCGAACAGGCGGCCCTGGATGACGAGCTCCTCGCGGCCGGTCGATTCGCGGTACGAGCCGCCGGACTGGGCCACGTAGCCGATGCGCTCCCGGACCTGGCGGGCCTCGCGGGCGACGTCGAAACCGGCGACGCAGGCCGTTCCGGCGGTCGGCGGGAGAAGCGTGGCAAGGATCCGCAGGGTCGTCGTCTTGCCGGCGCCGTTGGGCCCGAGGAAGCCGAATATCTCGCCCGAGTTCATGCGCAGGTCCACGCCCGCGACCGCCTCGACGTCGCCGCCCTTGCCCTTGAAGACCCGGCGCAGGCCGGCGGTCTCGAGGATGGCCTCGGCACTCATGACGGGCGCCCCGGGCTACGGCGGGCGGGTCGCGCCAAGACCGCGGCGGTGTCAAACTGAGTTGTCGTGATGTCCACTGTCCGTCCTCTGCACTGTCGCGCCGGCGATGTTTCCAGTTGCGCCCGCGCTTCCCTGCTCTATACTGTCGCTGCGCAGCGCAGAGAATAGCCAGAGCAGAGGAACGATGTCAAGCGGCGTTTCGAGAGACGAATTGTTGGCGGCGGTCGGGCGTGCGGGACGCAGGGTGTCGGCCCAGGCAACGCTGTTCAGCCAGGCCGTGGCAGACCGCCTGGGCCTGGCCGGCAGCGACATCGAGTGCCTGGACGTCCTGATCGAGGCCGGGCAGCTCACCGTTGGACGGCTGGCAGAACTGACGGGCCTGACGACGGGATCGGCGACCCGCATGATCGATCGTCTCGAGCAGGCGGGATACGTTCGGCGGATTCCCGATCCGGCCGATCGGCGGCGGGTTCTCGTAGAGCCGCTGCAAGCGCGCCTCCCGGCCGTATCGGCCCTCCACGATTCGCTGCGCGCGGCCCAGCGCGATGCCGTGGCGGCCTACGACGACGCTCAGCTGCAGGTGCTGGCGGACTACCTCGGGCGCAGCGCCGAGGTCCTGCGCGAGGAAACCGCCCGATTGCGCGAGCCGGCGCCGACGGTCGAGCGGTCGAGCGGCGCGTACGCCGCCCCGGTCGGCGGCGTCACGACCGGACGGCTCGTCTTCGTGTCCGGGGCACCGAACATCGTGGTTCGCGGCGAGGCCGCTCTCACGGAGCTGTACAAGGCCCGCTTCGATGGTCCCGTTCCGCGGATGCGCGTCCGAGACGGCGTGGTCACGGTCAGCTATCCCCGTTTCGGATGGTTCGACTGGCGAGCCCAGATCGCCGAACAGAACCTCGAGGTCTCCGCCCACTGGCGCAAGGATCGAGGCGAGATCGCCCTCAACGCCGCGGTGCCGTGGGCAATCGAATTGCGCGGCGGCGTGAGCAAGCTGGCGGCCGATCTGCGAAACGTGCGCCTGCTGTCCTTCGACGCGAAGGGCGGCGCCAGCAGCATCGACCTGGAGCTGCCCAGGCCGGCCGGCGTGGTGCCGATACGCATCACCGGCGGACTGAGCCGGCTCAAGATCAGGCGACCGGCAGGAGTCGCCGCCGGGCTCGTCGTCAGGGGCGGCGTCTCGGAGGTAAAGGTCGACGGCGAGTCGTTCAAGGGCCGGGGCGAGCTGTCGCTCCAGACCACCGGCGCGGACGGCGCCCAGGACCGCTACGAGATCGAGGTCACCGGAGGCGCCAGCAAGCTCGAGATCTCAGAATCCTGAGGCCGGCCTCGCGGCCGGCGGCCGCCCGTCACTCGGCCGTCGCCCGGCCTGCTACTCCCCCGCCCTCTTCTCGAATTCCAGGGACGCGGAGTTGATGCAGTAACGCAGCCCGGTCGGCCTGGGCCCGTCGTCGAAGATATGGCCCAGATGCGCACCGCAGTTGGCGCATCGGACCTCGGTTCGCCTCATGCCGAATTTGTCGTCCACGTGCGTGGTGACCTTCGACTTGTCGAGCACGTCGAAGAAGCTCGGCCAGCCGCAATGGCTGTCGTACTTCTGGGTCGACTCGAACAGGGTCTGACCGCAGACGATGCAGCGGTAGCTGCCGGCGTCGTGGGTATCCCAGTAGGCGCCGGTGAAAGGCCGCTCCGTGTCGGCCTCCTGGGTGACCGAGTACTGAAGCGGCGTCAGGCGGCGGCGCAACGCATCCTTGTCGATCGGCGCGGTCATGCCGTGACTCCTTGCGGGCGCACCGTCGCGATCAGCTCGCCCACGAGCGCCACCGCCTCGGGCGTCCTGATCGCGACGTCGCGGAACGTGAAACCATCGAAGCCGGCGTCCAGGTAACCGCGCAGGAACTCGGCGCCTTCATCTACCAGGACGGGCTTGAACTGCGACCGCCGCTCCACTGCGATCGCGTCGAGGACGCGGGCCTTGTCGGCCTCGCGCGCCACCGGAACGATCGGAACGGCAACGGTGCGGGTGATCTCCGCCGGATCGCGCCCGATCGCTTCGCAGTGGCGATCGAGAACCGCCAGCTTGGCGGCAGCCTCCTCGAGGTTGCCGAACCAGTTGGTGATGTCCGCGAACCTGGCGGCGGCCTTGAGCGTCCGTTTCTCGCCCCCGCCGCCGACCATGATCCTGGGCCCGCCGGCCTGGACCGGCCGCGGCCGATTGAGCGCCCGCTCGATGCGGTAGTAGCGACCTTCGAAGCTCGGGCGCTCCTGGGTGAACATCGCCTTGCAGATCGTCAGCGCCTCTTCGAGCCGATCTTCGCGCTCGCCGATGGGCGGAAACTCGAAGCCGTAGCCGGCGTGCTCGGACTCGTTCCAGGCGGCGCCGATGCCCAGCATCGCCCGGCCTTTGGAGACGATGTCGAGCGTGGTGATCGTCTTCGCCAGCATGGCCGGATTTCGGTAGGTCACGCCGGTCACCATCGTCCCGAGCATGACCCGCTTCGTCCGCGCCGCGATTCCGCCGAGCGCCGTGTACGCCTCGAGCATCGGCTCCTCCTCCGTGGCCACGGCGCCGATCTGATAGAAGTGGTCCATGACGGTCACGAGGTCGAAACCGGCCGCCTCCGCGGACTGGGCCAGCTCGACCACGCGATCGAACAGGTTCGAATCGGGCACGCCCGCGAACGTGAAGCTGGGCATGTGGTAGCCGAAGAAGGGTCGCATCGAACGAACTCCAATCGGGACGAGGCGCTCACCGGCCGGACGTTACGCGCGGCGCGGTGCCAGCCTCGAACGTAGCACCGTTGTGCCCGGGGTGCCCGATCAGAGAGGCCGTCGTTGCGCGACTCGCTTCGCCTTGCGCTCGGACTGCAAAATTGCCGGTACGGCCGCGGAGTCGGCGCGTATGCTCCTGCTGCATTACTCGCCGTACGTTCGCTCGGCTCGCCACACATCCAAGACAAGAGAGGATCGGATGGACCCCTCCGGATACGGTCAGACACCTCCGCCCCCGCCTCCCTCTCCGGATGCGCAGCCCACGTGGGCCCCGCCTCCGCCGGCTCCGGCTCCCGCAGCGCCGCCGCCGTGGGCTCCCCCGGCCGGCCAGCCGGACCCCTTCGCCCAGCCGGGCCAGCCGGGCCAGCCCGGCCCTTATGGGCAGCCCTACGGCCAGCCGGGCCAGCCGGGCCAGCCGGGCCCGTACGGTCAGCCCCCGTACGGTCAGCCCCCGTACGGCGATCCCACCGGGATGTGGGCGGCCCCGCCCGCGCCTTCGCGGCGAAGCCGCAGGCCCCTCTTCGCCATCCTCGGCGTCATCATCGTCGTCGTCATCCTCGGCGCGATCGGCTTCGTCGCCAACATGAACAGCAACACCGGTCAGATCATGTTCTCCAAGGGCTCCTACGCCATGGGCAGCAACACCTGCAAGTTCGACGCACCCGTCACCCAGGTGTCGACCACGGACCCGATCTACATCATCGCCGACTTCAACGACACGATGCAGGTCGGCGACTCGATGACCCTGACCGTCACCAAGGACGGCGTCGCCTACTACACCAACACCGACACGACCGACACGTCCTTCAATTGCTACGTCGAGCAGGGCGCCATCGGGCCTTTGCCGGCGGGCGTCTACAAGATGACGTTCACGCACAACGGCACGGTCGAAGCCACGGGAACCCTGACCGTCAAATAGGCCGCAGTCCGGGCACGCCGGAAACGAATACATCTCCGACCAACGCAACTGGGCCCGATTCGGCGGCTGCCGGATCGGGCCCGGCCTATGCCCGAGGCTCGGCCGTGGGCTGAACGCGCAGGCCGGCCGCGGCATCGGGCGCTGCTTGCGGCGCACCATCGAGCTCGACCGCGGCGCCGTCTCGCCGGGCGGCGAGGATGTGGCGGGTTATCCGTTCGTGATCCTGCTCGCTGATTCTGTCGAAGCGGACCGCCACTCGCGTTATCGCCTTGCGCTTTCCGGGTGACCCGACCGACCCCGGCAAGGCCGGGGCCGGGACCTCCTCGATGCGTATCACCTGGCCCGCGGCAACGACGATATCGCGGGCCGTCAGGGCCAGCGCCAGCCGCAGCCGATCGCCGAACATCAGGGGCATCTCCGTGACCAGCTGCACACCCCCGGGGCCTACGTTCACGGTTCGTCCGGCGCCGACCGCGTCCCCCGCGAGAGTCCCCGACGACTTGATCCGAACGTCCCGCTCCAGAGCCATCCGCACCTGAGCTCGGCGTTCCGCCCGCTCGAAGTCCTGCGGCCGGCGAACCGCGAACACGAGCGACCTGCGGGCACCGGAGTCGGAACTGCCGCCGAGGCGGCGCAGGAACTCGCTCTCGACGACGAACGCGCCGGCCCGGTCGAAGGTCAGGTGAATCCGCCTGCCCGGGTCGATCCGCTTCAGCCTCGGGTCCGGCTGGCGCAGGGCCAGCCAGAGTTCGCCGTCGAGAACGTTCGTCACGAACGACGGCAGGCTCACGGGCGATCCGTCGAGGTCCGTTTCGACCAGGACTTCATCGTGGACTGCCAGATCTCTGGGACCGATCGCCAAAGCTATCCCCCTGCCGGTTCGATGTCAGTGGCGCCACGACCGATGCGAGACCGAGCGGCATCTATGTAGGGATCGGCCACGAAAGCCGAAGCAGGAGCCCAGGGCGTTCGCGGCGTTCGGTGGCAAACCCTTTCGATCAGCGCCGCGAAGAGCGCCAACCCTGGAACGTCGGCCAACCCCATAGGGCCGCGGCGGCCGCGATCCCGAGCCCGGTCAGGAAGTACAGGGGGTGCAGCACGGAGATGCCCCGAATGATGGCCAGTTCGACGACGATCCAGATCATCTGGGCGCAGCCCAGGGCGAACGCCAGGAACGGCGCCGCCCGCCTTCCCCGCAAACCCAGGCCGGCGACGGCGAACGATCCCACTCCGAAGAGCCCGCCGAGGATCAGCCCTGGAACCAGGAAGTCGGGGAACGGGCTCCCAGCGAGCCAGCTCAGAGGCATGTGCATGATGCTGCCGTCGGGGGCAGCGATCAGCGCCACGCCGCCGGCGAGGGCTCCGATGCCGAGCCAGATCAGCAGGGCGACGGCGATGCGGCCGGGGCGGCCCATCACCGGAGCGGGCAGGGTGTCGGTTCGCGGCGCGGTCGGGTTGGTCATTCTCTCCCCTGAGTTGCGTGGAACGGGCGGTCGCCTCGGTCGTCACCCCCAGCTTCGATCGTCGGGGGACCGGCCGCCTGGGAGCAAGGGCCATCTTTCCCGCCGGCAGTTCGGACCGGCCCGACCCGGGACGGTTAGTACTCGGCCGGTTTGGCGAGGTAGAAGCCCTGACCGTATTGGACCTTGAGCAGCCTCAAAGCGGTCAGCTCGTTGGCCGTCTCGATGCCCTCCGCGATCAGGGCGCAGCCGACGCTTTCGGCGAACCGGGTCATGCCCGTGACCATCGCCTGGCGCGCCGGGTCCGTGTCGACGTTTCGGACCAGGGAGATGTCGAGCTTCACGTACTGCGGACACAATTCGAGGATGTGGCGCAGGCCGGCGTAGCCGGCGCCGGCGTCGTCGACCGCCAGCATGGCATGCGGGCGCACCTGTTCCAGCGCCGCAAGCAGGCGCGGGTAGTCCTCGATCTCGACGTGCTCGGTGATTTCGAGGACGACCGGCCGATCGGCCTCGGCCAGCACATCCAGCAGAGGGATGACCGCGGTCGCGAGGGCCGGCGATACGTTCAGACTGAGGAAGCTTCCACCCGGCAGGCGGCGCGCACGGGCGACTTGCTCGCGCAGGACGGCGCTCTCCAGCTGAACCATCATTCCGACCTTGTCCGCGGCCATGAAGCAGAGGTCGGGCCTGGTCCCGTCGGAGAAGCGCGCCAGCGCCTCGAAACCCACCTCCTTGCCGGTCGCGAGCTCGACGATCGGCTGGAACACCGGCCGGAACTCCCGGTCGGCGATGATCGTCCGGACGCGCTCCCGCATCTCGTCGCGCCCCCCTCGCTCGACGAGGGCCGGACCGAGCACTGCCGCGGACATGATGGCGAACTCAGTCAGGGTCGCCAGTCGGTCGCCCAGCCGGTAGGCGTGGTTCGGCGTGGTCGCGCCCATGGCCAGGACGCCGACCGTCTGTTCGTTCCAGACGAGCGGCGCCAGCGCCTCCGCCCGTAGTCCCGAGAAGACGATTGCGCGCTCGAAGTCCCCCTTTGGAATTCGCTCGACCCACGACTCCAGCCACAGCCCGAAGCTGGCATGCTCGCGAATCTCCCGGGCCGCATCCTCGGGGATCGGTTCGCCCACGGCGACCGGCCGGCATACCGCCCCGCTCTGAGCCAGCGGCACTACGCCCTGCGCCGTGAACGCGAACACGATCACGGTGTCAACGCCGCCGATTCGTAGCGCCTCCGCGCAGATCTGGTCTGCGCTCGCCTCGACCGTCGCGGCCGCCTCGAGCCGGGCCAGCGAGATGGTCGTGGCCGCGCGCTCGCTCATCTCCGTAGTGAGCCGGTCCGAAGCGACGCGCTCTCGCCCGAGGATGACCTTGTAGCGGGCCATGGCGAGCAGCACGACCGTACACGTCCCGACCGCGATGGGGTCGACCTGGAGGGGCCGGGCGCGCGGCATGACGTCGAGGAAGGCGCAGCCCACGATCGCCACCGTCGGCAGCCATTCGGCAGTCGCCCGGGCGAAACGTTCGTAGCGCAGCCCCCCGCCCTGGCGGAGGCTCCAGGTCACGCCGCCGAAGCCGACCGCGAGAGTGCCCAGGGGAAAGAGGAAATCCATCGGCTCGATCGAATCGGGCGCCCCGCTGACGAAACGCTCGAGCCAGCCCTGCCAGGCCAGAGCCATCAACACGATCCCGGCTTCGACCGCCCACACACCCCGCCTGCCGGGCTCCACACGCAACGACAGGGCGGCTACGGCCGCGGCGGCGGCGCTCGCGAAGAACGTCGCCGAGACCAGAGGCACGAACAGGTTTGCGGCCGGGTCGGTGAAGATTTCGACGTTCTGGCTTCCGGCCAGCAGGCTCGGGTGCAGCCAGTTCGCCATCACGATGGTCATCGCCGCCGCCATGAGGACGACACCGTCCAGGACGACGGCCCGCCGCGCTGCCGGCTCCAGGCGACGAATCAGAGCCGCCGCCAGCGTCGCGACTCCAAGCAGCGCCCCGACGACGTAGCAGACCTCCGAAGCGCTGGCCAACGGCCCGAGACTGCGGTGCAGGATGTCGGGCACGTCGGCGACGGTCATGCCGAGGGCGCTGAGCGACAGCGAGATCGACAGCGACGTTCGAAGGCGACGATGCTCCGGCTCGCCCCTGACGGCGGCGACGGCCACCGCGAGTCCCGCGGCAGCCGGCACCACGCTGCATGAGACATCCTCGAAGAGGACCCAGTAGTTGCCGGGGTTGAGTAGTTCCAGCAGGCCCGACGCGACACAGACCACCAACCCGCACACGGCGATGGTCAGACCGGGCCGCCGCGCCGAGAGTCCGAGCACGTCCCTGGCCCGGCTGAGAATCGTCGGGCCGAGCGCGCGACGCACGCGCAGGCTCGCGACCACGGGCAATTCGGTTCTGCGCCGGCGCACGCCCAGCCAACCCGCCGCCGGCAGGTTCATGGCTTTCCCGAGGCCCGAAGGGGCGGCGTCCGGGCAGCGCAGGGGCTCGTTGGCAACTCCATCGGTAGCGACTCGCTAGTGCACCATTGCCGCAGCTACGGCTCCCGCGCCGTGGGGCGCGGACTATCAACGCGCAGTCGACCTGGGACAGCTCGGCCTTCCTGCCATGTAGATATCGGCCGGCGTATGGGGCACATGCAGGCCCGGTGACCTTTTCGGCCGGCGATTCGGTACCGTAGGACCATTGGTACGGCGGCGGCCTACGTGCCCGGCTCCCCGAGGAACCGCGCACAGCCCCCGGGTCGGCCCGGCAGGAGGATCGGATGCGTCTGCACGACTTCGCCCTGGAGCGCTTCTTCGCGCGCTGGGAGTTCACCGCGGAGCTGCTCTTGTGCGCCTCCGACGTCGAGGGATGGCCGATGAGCGAGCTACTCGCCGCGGCGGACGAGGACGGTCTGCGGCGTTGGCGCGACCTGCGTCTCGGCTATACCGAATCGAGGGGCGACCCGGCTCTGCGCGCCGAGATCGCGGCGCTCTATGAGCGGGTGTCCGCCGACGACGTGCTGCTCTTCGCCGGCGCCGAGGAGGCGATCTTCGCCGTTCACAATGTGCTGCTGGAGCCCGGAGACCACGCCGTCGTGGTCAGCCCGGCCTATCAGTCGCTGGCCGAGGTAGCTCGCGCCGCCGGCGCCGAAGTGTCGCGGGTGCAGCTTCTCGAGGCCGACGGGTGGCGGCTCGACGTTGCGCAGGTGCGAGCCGCGCTCCGGCCGAACACCAGGTTGATCCTGGTCAACGAGCCGCACAACCCGACCGGCTCGCTGAGCGACCGGACGACCTTCGATCGGCTGGTCGACCTGGCGGCCGAGTCCGGCGCCCGGCTGGTCGTCGACGAGGTCTACCGCTTCCTCGAATTCGATCCGACCGACCGTCTGCCGGCCGGAGCCGACGCGCTCGACACGAGCGTCAGCATCGGCGTCATGTCGAAGTCGTTCGGGCTGGCCGGGCTTCGGGTCGGCTGGGTAGCCACTCGCGACCGGGAGCTGCTGGCCCGGCTCGGGGCTTTCAAGGACTACACCACGATCTGCAACTCGGCGCCTTCCGAGGTGCTGGCGCTGATCGCGCTGCGCGCCCGGGACCGCGTCCTGGCCCGCAACCGGGCCATCGTCGATGCCAACATGCGGCTTCTGGACGAGTTCTTCGAGCGCTGGAGCGGGGTCTTCGAGTGGGTCCGGCCGCGCGGCGGGAGTATCGGGTTCCCGCGGCTGCTCGCGGACGTGCCGGTCGACACGTTCGCGGAGGCGCTGGTCCGAGACACCGGGGTGTTGATCCTGCCGGGCACGCTCTTCGCCGACACGGGCAATCGATTCCGCATCGGCTACGGGCGAACGAACCTCCCGGACGCGCTGGAGCGGTTCGAGGGCTACGCCGAGAAGGCGCTCCGCTAGAAGCGGCGTCGCTTGCCAGGCGTGCGAGGCACGCCGGCGGTCAGTGCCTGAGCGGGGTCAGACGCGCCGCTGCGCCGCGCGAATAGCGAGCCAGGGCAAAGGCCGCCGCAACCACGACCGCCATCATGATCATCTCCGACGACATGTTCCGGACCGGTCTGTAGATGTCCGTTCCGAAGGCCGTGGCCACGACGATCCAGGACACGATGGCGGCCATGAAGGTGGCCGCTAGCAGCCGGGTGCCGCCGTCGGGAGGATTGCGATACACCCGCCAGAGAGCCAGCAGCGCGGCAAAGTAGATCAGGGCCACGAGGGCCATCGCCGGGATGCCGAGTTCGGCGGCCAGCTCGGGCCATATCGAATGGGCGTGGTCGATGCGGAAGTCGACCGGCGGCACCGCGTAGCCATGCATGTAGAAGTAGTGGAACTCGTCCAGACCGACGCCCACCAGAGGGTGGTCCAGGGCCATGTGGACACCGGCCTCGATCGTCCGGACGCGGAACATCACGGATCCCTGGCCCGCCACCGTGGCCGGATTCCACGAGTCGAACCGGCTCGCACCGATGATCCGCACCATGACGGTGCGATATGAGGCGTTCAGGGTCGGCGAGACCTGCAGGATCAGGGCGGGCCACGGAACCACGACGGTGGACAGGAGCCCCGCCGTCACGATTATTGCGGCCCGGCTCCGCCAGCCACGCGCGGCCAGCAACACGAGCAGCGTGGTCGCGATGGCCGTCGCCAGCCATGCGCTCTTGGAGAAGGTCAGGAACAGGCCGGCGAGGCAGGCGATCAATCCGACGAGGAGCAAAACCAGCGTCGATGCGTTAAGTCGCAGCGAACGCCGGGCCAGCAGCACTCCGATCAACAGCGGCACAGCCATGGCCAGCGACTCGCCCAGCAGACCGACGTTGCCGTAGGTCAACAGCGAGAAGCTGAACCGCTGGGCCTGCAGCATCGACAGCGAGGTCGCGCCGGGCACGGTCTGGAGGATGTTGAGCAGGCAGGCGATTGCGGCCGAGACGCCCAGGGCGACGGCGACCAGTGCCAGATCGATGCGGTTGGGTCGAAGCGCCAGCAGGATCAAGCCCATGGCCACCGGCTCGAGGATCCCGTGAACCAGCACGATCCGGCTCTGGGTGTAGTACAGCGACGCGTTGGTCGACGCGACTGCCAGGGCCAGGAATGCGACCAGCGCCACTCCCGCGACGACCGGGATCGAAAGCCTAGCAGCCACTCTCGCGACCAGCCCGCCACCCGCGGCGCGATCGGATGCCGATTCCGCGGCGATCCCGGTCCGCTGAGCGGAGCGGCCGAGGCTCCGGCTGCGGCCGCGGCCGCGCGTCACCAGGCAGCCGACTCCGAGCGCGACCACGAAGACGGTCTGCATGATCACCTGGAAGTTGTCTGTGTACCAGGAGATCTGGGCCGCATCCCACAACGGCGTCAGGAGGAGGATGCCGAGGAATGCGGGCCACGGCCGAAAGATCGCCAGCGCCGCCAGCGCGGCCGCGATGTATGGGACCGCCGTCACGAGGGCCCGAACCGAGGCCGTTTCGGTGACCCCGGCGGGCGTGTGCAGGTGAGCGTTGGCGATGCTGAAAGTCGCGTCGAAGGCGATGGCGGCCAGGACGACTACGAGCGGCCAGTCCCGCCGCACTCTGCTCGCGCGCGGAAGTGCCGGGTAGGCAAGAGCGGACCGGGCCCTCTCAGCGCTGGAGTAGAGCCGAGCGTCGGGCAGGTCCGATTGCTGTGTTGCGTCCAAAGCAGAAGAGCCCCTGTGGCGCGGCTGTTCGCCCTCAGGTGCCGTACGGGAACGGCTCCGAGAACTCGGCGATCGCGTCCAGGGCAGGTCGTCCGGCGAACGCGCGCCAACTCATACTAGTGGAAAGGTGACTTCGAATCCTTGGACTTTGCTGAAAGACGCCTTGAGCACTCGCCTTCGTATGCAACTCCACGGCGCATGTCGCCGGGCTCATGCCCGTCGTCTTCGCGGGGCTGCGGCAGTCGCGATGGGATCGGCTCTGGCCCTGGCTCTGCCGGCAGGGGTCGCACTGTTGCGGCGGGACGAGCCGGCGGCGACATTCCTCGTCGGAGGGGCCGAACTACCGTCTGACTCACCCCGCCGCTCGGAACTGGAGGAGGTGGCCTTTGTACCGACTCCTCCAGAGTGCGACATGTGCGCATGGGCTCGGACGACCGATTCTCCCCTTCTGGACCGGCGCCCCGATGCTAGTCTGTGTTCCTTGGTACCGGGCCCACGGGCCCAATCTCATCATGGCCGTGGAGGGCGCAGGAATGGGTTTCTTCACCGGTCGCACAGGATCGGCCCCGTCTCCATTTGACGCCATAAACGGCCGCCGGCTGGCCGGCGGCCAGGGCAGCCATCCGCTCCATTCCGTCAGACCGGAGGAGCTGCTTCACCCCAGCGACGGGGCCGTCGTGGGCGAGTTCACGCTCGACCGTCCGGCCAGAGTAGGCGATGGAATCACCGGTCACATTCGACTCACTGCCGCGAGGGCGGTCGACGCCAGAAAGGCCTATCTCCGGCTCGTGGGCCTGCGGCTGGACGAGGTTCGCCGAGAGCTCGAGCATCGGGACTCCAAAGGCCGGGTCGAATACACCGAGCGGTGGGTGGAGACCGACGGCAAGCTGTTCAGCGCGGACGCGTTCCTGGAGCCGCCCATCCCCACCAGCCTCCAGCCGGGCGCGATCTGGGAGTCGAACTTCGCGATCCCGGCGCCGCCGCTCGGCCCGCCGACCGCGCATCTCGGTGAATCGATCGTCGCCTGGGCGCTCGAAGTCCGCTGGGACGTCGCCATGGGCGCGGACCACTGGGCCGCGATGTACATGCCCCTGGCCCAGCACCCGGACTTGCTTCGCGCCGGGGTCGGCAAACAGGGCGGCTCGAGCCTGATGGCGAGCGTTGCGGTCGAGGACGGGACTATCGACGTTACCTCGCCCCTGCCGGCGCCCGCGGGCCAGCCGGTCGCGATCAACGTTACGTGGCCTTCGGCACCGCCCGGGCAGGGCGGCCGTATCGAGATCCATCGCCGCACGAACTGCCCGAACGGCATCGAGGGAGTCATCGCCTCCGCTCCCATCGTCCCCGCGACCCTGAACAGCGGGGCAGCCCGCGCGAATCTGCTGATCCCGGCCGGATCGGCGCCGTCGTTCGACGGCGCCGGACTCGAGATCGACTACGTCATCCGCGTGCTGGTCGATCGGCGCCTGCGCGGAGACGCCGCCATCGAACGGCCGCTCGGAGTCGTCTAGGCCAGGGCTCTGGCAGATGCGCCGGCGAGATCAAGCTCGCGAGCCGAGGCGTTAATTGCCCGCGCGGTCCATGTTCTCGGCGACCCTGAATTCGACGATCCGGCGGATCAGGTCGGTGGGCAGCGGCTCAGCGAGTGGAAACTGGACCGAACCCTTGCCCTGCTTGTAGGGCTTGAGCTCTTCCTTGAAGGCCTCGATTCCGGTCGGGATCGGGTAGAAGCCGATGTGGTGCGCGTAGCCCGCGAAGTGGGCCAGATGGCGACCGTTCAGGTCGAACGTCGGGATGGCGTAGCTTATCGTCTCGGTGGCGCCGGGCGCCACGCTTCGGATCAGGGCGCGTATCTCCGCCAGCGCCTTCCGGGTCTCGGGCGGGAACCCCGCTATGTAGTCATCGACCGAACCGGCACGCGCCATTTCGGATACCTCCGCTTCTAGGCCAGCCACAGCAGCGCCAGCGCAATTGCGGCCGGCAGCGCCTGGACGATCAGAATGCGCCTGTTCACCGTAGCCGCCCCGAAGACTCCGGCAACGATTACACAGCCGAGGAAGAAGCCGACGATCGGCCGGCCGCCGGTGACGCCGTACGCCGCCAGGGCCCAGATCAAGCCGGCGGCGAGAAAGCCGTTGTAGAGGCCCTGGTTTGCGGCGAGCTTCACGGAATCCCGGGCGAATTCGGCTGTGGTTCCAAAGGCTTCCAGCGTGCCGGGCTTCTGCCACAAGAACATCTCGAGGATCAGGATCCAGACGTGGATCAACGCGACACCGACGACCCCAGCCGCTGCAATCCAAGTCATGCCGTCTCCTCGATGGTCTGGACTTCGGGCAGGCTACCAGCGGCGGCGACGCCACGACAGGCGCGGCGCGTCTGGCGCCCCAGGGCGAGGCGGCCGACGGGTTTTCATCCTCGCACCGGCGGCTCCCGGTGCGTAGCGTGGGTCATACGGCGTACAGGGCTGCCAGACCGGTAACCCCTCCCAGACGTCGCACCCGATCGAGCAGATTCGGGCGAAAGTCGGACGAGGAGATAACCGTGTCCACTGCAGCTTTTGTCGTCGCGGCGGTTGTGATCGTCGCGCTTCTGATCGTGACCTCCTGGTTGTACTCGAAGCGCCAGCGGGGCCAGAGCAGCCAGCGGAGCCAGCAACTGCGCGACCAGTTCGGCACCGAGTATGACCGCACGCTCGCCGAGAAGGGCGATGAGCGCAGCGCCGAAAAGGAGCTGACGGCCCGTCAGACGCGCGTCTCGCACCTCACCATCAGGCCTATCGCCGCCGACGAGGGCGTTCGCTTCAGCGACGAGTGGCGGACCGCCCAGGGCAATTTCGTCGACGACCCATCGGCCGCCGTTCGAGACGCCGACGCGCTCGTTGGCCGGGTCATGGACGCCCGAGGATACCCGGAAGGCGACTTCGACCAGCGCTTCGCGGACGTCTCCGTCAACCATTCGACGGCCCTCGGCAACTATCGGGCCGCCCACGACATCGTTCTCCGACATACCCAGGGCCAGGCAAGCACCGAAGAGCTGCGTCAGGCAATGGTCAACGACCACGCGTTGCTGACCGAGCTGCTTGTCGACCAGCCGGCAGTGGAGACCGTCGCCGGCACCGCAGCTCCGGCGGCACTCCCCGCCTGATCGAACTCCCCAGGAGGCTCAGCGAGTGCGGCTCGCCGGTGCTCGGCCGGCGGCGACAACCGTTTGAGTTGTCGCCGCTCGGCGCGACCTCGCCGCGTCAGCCCGCCTTCTGGATCGCCGCGGCCGCGTCGGCCGCCTTTTGCGCCGAACCCTCCGACTTGAAGAAGCCGGCAGGCAGAGTCACGCCGGTCGCGTGGTTCGGGCAGTAGCCGTTCGGAACCTTCTTCAGATACTGCTGGTGGTAGGCCTCGGCGAAGTAGAACTCGGGCGCGGGATGGATCTCGGTCGTGATCGTGCCGCGGCCGGCGGCCTTGAGGCTCGCCTGGAAGGCGTCGCGCGACGCCTCGGCCTCGAGTTGCTGGGCGTTGCCGTGGGTCAGGATCGCGGAGCGGTATTGCGTGCCGCGATCGCCACCCTGGCGCATGCCCTGGGTCGGATCGTGCTCCTCCCAGAAGAGCTTGAGCAACTCGCCGTACGAGACCTTCGTGGGATCGAAGATGACGCGGACGGTCTCGATGTGACCGGTTCGGCCGGTACACACCTCTTCGTACGTCGGGTTGGGCGTGGAGCCGGCCGAATAGCCCACCGCGGTCGAGACTACGCCGGGCTGCTGCCAGAAGAGCTTCTCGGCGCCCCAGAAGCAGCCCATCCCGAATTCGGCGATCTCGGTTCCGGCGGGGTATGGAGGCCGGAGAGGCGAGCCGAGGACCGCGTGTCGTTCGGGTACGGGCATGGCGTCCGAGCGGCCCGGCAGGGTTTCGTTTGGAGAGGGAAGACGCGTCTTGTGGGGATCGGAGAACCAGCTCATGCCCGGAGTCTACGCCGCGCCGCGCATGAAGTCCGCTCCCCGGCCGGGCGGCCCACCGAATGGGTCGGCGTCCGCGACGTGCGCGATTGCCCGCCAGCGCCTAGGGTTAGCGGACCACCTTCGCCGCGCCGCCCACGGTACGAATGACCCGTGAGCCCGCTCCCGCACCGGTGGGTGGACAGGCTCAACGAGGGGCAGGAGCATTCGCCAATGCCGAGCAAGGCCTCCCGACTCATCGTCGTCGCGGCCGTGGCCGCAGTTCTCGCCGCGGCGTGCAACGGAGCCGCCCGACCTTCCGTCGCGCCTTCGAGTGGCGGTGGGACGGCCACCCCCGGCACCCTCCTCGACTGGCAGGCGAGCCGGCACGCACCGACGAACACCGTCTGGCTGTGTCGACCCGGCCAGGCCGACAACCCATGCGCCGTCGATCTGACCGCGACCTCGATCGCCGCCGACGGCGCGGCGACCGTCGTGCCGGACGTGCCGGCCGCGAATCCGCCGATCGACTGCTTCTACGTCTACCCGACCGTCAGCGTCCAGAAGGGCACCAACGCGAATCTCACGGTCGATCCCCAGGAGCGAGCCGTCGCCCTCGCCGAGGCGGCCGAGTTCTCGCAGGTGTGCGACGTCTACGCGCCGATGTACCCACAGCTCACCGCCTCCGCGATCGCGAAACCGGACAGCATCGACCTCACCAGCGCGGTGAACGCCTACGAGGGCGTCTGGAAGGCGTTCCTGGACTACATGGCCCACTACAACCACGGCCGCGGCATCGTTTTCATCGGGCACTCGCAGGGCTCGTTCATGTTGACGATGCTGCTCAAGGCCGAAGTCGACTCCGAGCCGGCGGTTCGCCCGCTGCTGGTGTCCGCCCTCCTGATGGGCGGGAACATTACGGTGCCGATCGGCAAGACAGTCGGCGGCGACTTCGCCACGATCCCGGCCTGCGAATCCACCACGCAGACCGGCTGCGTCGTCGCCTACTCGACCTTCGGCGTCACTCCACCTGCGGATTCGCTTTTCGGCCGCGTGGATTCGCCGCTCAACCCATTCGCCGACAATTCGTCCGGTTCGCTCCAGGTCCTGTGCGTGAACCCCGCGGCGCCCGCGGGCGGGAAGGCGGACCTCGATCCGTACCTGCCCTCGAGCGGGGTCTCGACGCTGCTCGGCGCGAGCGCCGCGAAGGCGGTCACGGCGACGACCCCATTCGTGACATTCCCCGGCGAGTTCACCGCCGAATGCAAGACCTCCGGGGGAGCGTCCTGGCTGCAGGTCGCCCGCGTGACGTCCCAGGGCGACAAACGGCCCGGCCTCACGAAGGTCGGAAGCACGCTTTGGGGTTTCCACACCGTCGACGTCAACATCGCCCTGGGTAACCTGGTCGCGCTGGTTCGATCCGAGGCCCTCGCCTACCGACGCTGATGCGGCGCGCGACGCTCCGTCTGCCGCGCCGCCGGAGTCCGCGGGCGGCCGGACCGGGCCGCGTTGGACAGATGCGGGCGTTTTGGTTGACCATGCCCTGATGCGCCGGATCCTCCCCCGACTTCTTCTCCTCGTCGTTGCGCTCGCGTCGGCGGCCTGTGGCGGCACCGCCGCCACTCCTTCCGCGAGCGGCTCCGGGCCGGCCTCGACGCCCACCGCGGCGGTCGCGACGCCTGCCGCCGCGCCGTCCGCGACGCCGTCCGTCGGCCCGGCCACCTCTCCCGCGCCGTCCGTGCCCGACAACACCGTCTGGCTTTGCCGGCCGGGCCTGGTTGACGACCCGTGTTTCGGCGACATCAACGCCACCGTCGTCAACTCCCGGGGCGCGACCAATCTCGAGCCCGCGTCTCCGGCCAAGGACCCGCCGATCGACTGCTTCTACGTCTATCCAACGGTCAGCCGCCAGACCAGCACCAACGCGACCCTCACCATCGACCCGCAGGAACGCGCCGTGGCCGTGGCCCAGGCGGCCCGGTTCTCGCAGGTCTGCAACGTCTACGCCCCGATGTACCAGCAGCTGACGCTGGCCGCGATCGCGAAACCATCGAGCGTCAATTTCGTGAGCGCTGTGCTCGCCTACCAGGGCGTCGTGTCCGCGTTCGACGACTACATGGCCAACTACAACCACGGCCGGGGCATCGTGTTCATCGGCCACTCTCAGGGCGCGTTCATGCTCACGGCGCTGCTCAAGGCCGAAGTCGACACGAAGCCCGAAGTCCGCCGGCTGCTGGTCTCGGCGCTGCTTCTTGGAGCGAACGTGACCGTGCCGATTGGCAAGACGGTCGGTGGCGACTTCGCCAGCATCCCGGCCTGCTCGTCCACGACCCAGGTGGGGTGCGTGGTCGCCTATTCGAGCTTCGACACGGCTCCGCCGCCCGATGCGCTGTTCGGCCGGACGAATTCGGTCCTGAACATATTCGGCAGCGACACGTCGGGCTCGATGCAGGTTCTGTGCGTCAACCCCGCGGCTCCGGGAGGCGGGAGAGCGGCCCTGACCCCCTACTTGCCAACGCAGGACCTCTCGACCTTGCTCGGGACCGGCGCACCGAAGGCGTCGCTTTCGGCGAAGACGCCGTTCGTCACCTATCCGGGCGAATTCAGCGCCGAGTGCAAGACGTCCGGCGGGGCGACCTGGCTGCAGATCGACCGGACGACGAGCGCCACCGACCATCGGCCGGGAATCGCCGACGTCGGAAACCCGACCTGGGGCCTGCACGTCCTGGATGTCAACATCGCCCTGGGCAACCTGGTCGACCTCGTTCGCTCGGAGACGGCCGCGTTCCACGGGTAGCGTTGCCGGCGGCGCGCAGCCCGCACGGCGCCACCCCGCACCGAGCCGCCTCCTGCCGCCCCGCGGCCGTCAGCGCAGCGTGGCCAGGACGGCAGGCAGCCAGCGCTCGCGATACGCGGCGTCGTAGCCGGCACGAGCGCCGGGCGGGATCGGGATGGCTTTGGTGGTCGCGGCGTCGGCCAGGGCCGCGGGCACAGTGGCGTATGCGCCGCCCGCGACTCCGGCGGCGAGGGCCGCTCCCAGCGCCGCCGCTTCCTCGGTCTGCGCCACCTCGAAACGGCCCGGACCCAGCGCCGCCTTTGCGGCGAGCCAGCGCGGATTGCGCGCTCCCCCGCCGATGACCCGGACGCGGCCCGGCCGTGCGCCGGTCAGGCGCTCCAGCTCTTCGAGCATCCAGCGTACGTGGAAGGCGGCGCCGTCGATCACCGCGGCGGCGAGCTGGGGCAGGCCGTCGGACTCGGTCATGCCCGCCACTTCCAACGCGGCCGATGGGTCCCGGTGGGGAGCGGTTCGGCCGCGCAGATACGGCCGAACGAGCGGCCGGGCCGGTTCCGGACCGGCGCGGTCGAGAAGCGCGAGAAAGGCGGAGTAGCGGTCCGGCCCCGGGGCCGTGGCCACACCCGCGCTGGCGGCGACCGCTCCGACCACGCCCGCGCCGAGGAACCGATCGATGAACCACTCGACCAGCGCGCCGGATGCCTGCAGCCCGCCGCCGACGTACCACGCTCCGTCGAGGGCGTGGCAGCCCGACGAGAAGCCGCTCCGGCGCAGCTCGTCGGCGAGGGCCGGCGCCCGCGTAACGAGGAACGTCGCCTCGGCGCTGCCCATCGAGTCCAGGACGTCGCCCGGGCGCGTCACCCCGGCGCCCAGCGCCCCGGCCATGTGGTCGTGACCGGCGATGGCCACGGGCGTTCCGGCCGCCAATCCCAGGCGAGCCCCGGCAGCGGCCGTCAGCCCGCCCACCGGTCGACCGAGCGGCAGCACCGCCGGCATCTGTTCGGGCTCCAAGCCCGCGAGCGCGAGCAGCCCGGCGTCCCATCGCCGCTCCGCCACGGAGAAGGCCGCGGTCCGGCAGGCGAGCGAGGCGTTCGTGGCCAGCTCGCCGGTCAGGTGGTGCGCGGCCAGCTCCGCTACTCCCGCCCAGCGTCGCAGCCGGGCGAACTCGCGCGGCCGCTCCTCGCGCAGCCACAACAGCTTTGGCAGGGTGTACTTCGGCTCCGGCCGCAGCCCCGTCCGGGCGAACAGGGCCGGGGCGCCGACGCGCCGCTCCAGCCACTCCGCCTGGGGTGCCGGTCGCGGGTCGAACCAGGCCACGATCTCGCCGACCGGGCGGCCGCGACCGTCGAGCGGAACGCCGGCCTCCGCCATGCCGGCGATGCCGATCGCGAGGGGCCGCGTGCTGCCGGGGCCCGCGCCGGACATTGCGCCGGCCGCGGCCGCGCACTCCGCGATGGCCGACTCCACGGCCCCGAGCAGCTCATCCGGCCGGTGGACCGCGCCGCCCGGAGCCGCGCGGGTCGGAGTGTCGCGCCGCGCGACGTGGACGACGCCTCTCCCCGGGGCCGCGAGCACGGCCTTGATGTGGGTCGACCCGATATCTACCCCGATGAGCGTCGCCATGCCTCAATCATGGCGC
>CAZGUS010000003.1:0-51608 GCA_964529245.1 uncultured Anaerolineaceae bacterium | reverse complement strand
TCGCGGCGGCGCGTGATCTCGACGGCGGCGTGGTCGAACCGGCCGGGAAGCGGCGCCTGAGGCTTGCGGATACGGACCACCACTTCAGTGGCTCCCGCGGGCGCCGAGCGCTCCAGCACCTCCGCCGCGATCGACTCGGCCAGCGTCTCGATCAGCTGGCGGCTCCGGCCCTCGACGACCGAACGGCAGATCTCGAATACGTCGCGGTAGTCGACCGTTCGCGACAGGTCGTCGGCCAGCCCGGCCGGCCGGGTGTCCAGGTGGACCTCGACGTCGACTTCGAACGGCTGGGAGGTCGACCGTTCGGCTTCACCCACGCCATGCCTGCCGTCGAAGATCATGTTCGTCAGGACGATTCGATCGGTCACTGGACAACTCCTCGAACTATGGCGTCGCTCATGCGAGCGGCCCGAACGTTGGCCAGGACGTCGTGGACGCGGATCATGTCCACGCCTCCGGCAATGCCGAGCGCGGTTGTGGCGAGCGTGGCCTCCAAACGCTCCTCCGGCGGGACTCCGCCGAGGACGCGGCCCAGGGTCGACTTGCGCGAGGTGCCCAGAAGGACGGGGAAGCCGAGCTCGCGCAGCTCGGGCAGGTGGCGCATGACCTCGAGATTGTGCTCCGGCGTCTTGCCGAAGCCGAAGCCCGGGTCGACGATCAGGTTCTCGCGCGCGACGCCGGCCCTCCGGGCCCTGTCGAGTGCCGCGCGCAGATCGGCCAGGAGCTCGGCCACGAAGTCGGCGTACTGGGCGGTCTCGCGATAGTGCATGACGACGAGCGGAACGCGCCGCTCCCCGGCGAGGCGGGCCATGGCGTCGTCGCGCCCAACCCCCCAGACGTCGTTGAGCAGCACGGCCCCGGCGTCGAGGGCCGCCTCGGCGACGCGGGCCTTGCTGGTGTCGACGCTGATCGGGATGCCCGGCAGCGCGGCGCGAATCGCGGCGATGACGGGCACGACGCGGGCGGTTTCGTCGGCCGAAGAGACGGGCGCGTGGCCCGGCCGCGTCGACTCCCCGCCGACGTCCAGGATGTCGGCGCCCTCTTCGACCATGCGCCGCGCCTGCGCGACGGCCGCATCGGTCGCAGCTCCGGCGTCGCCCGCGCGGGCCGCCAGCAGGCCGTCGCCGGAGAACGAGTCGGGCGTGACGTTCACGATTCCCATGACGTAGGTGCGGCTTCCCCACTCGAACGCGGTCGGGCCGATGCGAGTCGGCGGGAGCGGCGGGGCGGCGCTCATCGAGGCGGATCCTCCGGCGGTGAGGGCGATACGGCGGACGGCGCCGGCGCCGGATCGGGCACCAGACGCGGGTCGGCAACGAGTATGGCCCGCGCCGCCCCGACGAGGTAGAGGGAGCCGGCGACGATCACGGGGCCGGAACCACTGCTCATCGCCGCATCCAGCGCAGCTCGGGGCTCGGCGATGGACTCGACCCCGGAATCACCGGTGCCGGGCCGGCCGGTGCCGGAACCACGCTGGGCCGCCGCGGCCGCCGCGGCTGCCCAGCGGGCGGCGAGCTGCTCGGGCGGAAGGGCGCGGCCGCCCGCCGGGGCAGTGCAGATCACTCGAGCATCCCGGAGCAGGCCGGCGCCGGCCATGGCGCCCAGGACTCCATCCACGTCTTTGTCGGCCATCACCGCCACGACGAGGGTCGGGCGGCCGGGTGCCATGAACGGCGCCAGGTCGTCGAGAGCTTGGGCGAGGGTCGCCGCCCCGGCCGGGTTGTGGGCGCCGTCCAGGATGACTTCCCGGCCCGCGACCTCGACCAACTCCAGCCGCCCCGGCCAGCGCACCGACGCGTACCCCGCCCGACGAGCGTCGGGGCCGACTCGAGCGATGCCGGCCGTCTCGAGCGCATCCAGCGTGGCGTCGGCGACCGCCGCGTTCGCGGCCTGATGGCGGCCCCTGAGCGCCACGCGAACCGATCCGAGTCGCCCGAGCTCGACCTCGATCCCGTCCCGATCAAATCCGAGCAACGGCGCCGGCGCCACGACCCGGAGCGGGGCCGCGACGCGGCGGCTGCGACGCCGGACCACCCCGAGGGCCCCGCCCCAGGCGCCCGTCACCGCTTCGTCGCCGCGCATGATGATCGCCGCCTTCTCGTGTGCGATCGCTTCGACCGTCGAACCCAGCCGGTCCATGTGGTCGAGCGAGACGTTCGTCACCACTGCCACGCCGCCGTCCCAGGCGTGGGTGGCGTCGAGCCGCCCTCCGAGGCCGACTTCGACGACCGCCAGATCGATGCCGGCCTCGGCGAACCAGCGGAACGTTATCGCCGTCAGCAGTTCGAACTCCGTCGGCTCGCCGTGGCGCCGGGCAACGCGGTCGGCGAGCGCCAGCACGTCGCCGGCGACGCGACCGAAGGTCTCGGGATCAACCGGCAGGCCGTCGATCTGCAGCCGCTCGCGATAGGTGACCAGGTGGGGCTTGGGAGTGGCCCCGGTCCGGTAGCCGGCAGCCTGGAGCGCGGCGGCGACCATGGCCAGGACGCTGCCCTTGCCATTGGTTCCGGCGATCAGCGCGCCGCGAAAGGAACGCTCCGGGTGGTCGAGCGCTGCCAGGAGCGCCCGCGTCCTGGCCAGCCCCAGGTGAATCCCAAACCGGCCGCGCGACTCGAGAGCCGCGAGCGCCTCCGGGTAGCCGAGGGTCGGGCGAGAGCGGGCGATGCGCCTGGTCAATCCTTCGTCAGTTCGTCTTCGTAGAAGACGCACTGGTTGAATCGCGGCGTAAGGCAGACGTCGTTCACATAGCCCTGCTCGAGGTGAACGCCGCCGCGCAGCTGGCAGCGCGAGACGTTCTGCTCCTGGCGGATGAGTGCCTTCAGAAGATGCGGGGCCTGGATCGGGATCGCGCCGCGGCTGCCGGTCATGTAGAAGTGCGGGCAGACGTTGCGGCGCAGGTTCGGCAGCCCAAAGCCGGATCGGACGCCGGGCATCGAAGGGTAGCGGCTGGGCTGAGCGGTTTCGCGGTGGGTGATGACCGGCAGGGTTCGGCTCGCCGTCCGGCTCGAAGCCGGGAAAGACGCCGTTGGTCGCGGGCCGAACCGCCCGTTCATCGTCGGCTGGGGGCCGCTTCGCAACGGCGCCAGGTCTGGTCCCACACGAGTTTCCTGGCGACCGGCGGCGCCGGCGTCAGGGGTGCGGGGCCGATTGGGCCTGGGGTTGCGAGCCTCCACCAGTAAGCCTCGTACCGTAGCGAACACTCCTGAAAGTCCGCTCTCTGCAGCAGAGTACATCCATCCGCCCGCAATGCGCACGCTCGTCACGCGGCGGGCGGGCTGGCCGTTCAAAGGGGTAGTCGGCGGCGGCGGGCAACAGGCAAGCGAGAAACTGCCGCCCCGGACTACACCCGACTGATGCGACAATGGAGCCATGCCGATGCGAGAACGCCGAGCGGCCCACGTTCGACCCCTGCCGCCGTCGGGCGACCGGCTCCGAACCCATCAGATAAGGGCCTCCGCTCCAGCAAGCAACCTGGTTCGCCGATATCGACCGGTCCGGACCAGCAAGGGCGTTCCGGCGCCGATCGGCATCGGCGTGATCGCGCTGTTCCTGGTGATGGGCGTCGCGATGCTGATCGTGGGTGGAAACATCCTTGTCAGTGTGGTCGGCCAGGTCGCGCAGGCGTTCGACGGCGCCATCTCGAAGGTCTCGTCCCAGGCGCCGGCGACCGTGGCGCCTTCGGGCGTGGCCCTCGACACACCGGTCCTCGACGCGCCCTCGAACGGCGGCTACACGAACCAGCCCACGATTTCCCTGTCGGGCAGCGTTCCCGCGGCGGCCGTCGGCAAGACGGGCTACAGCGTGAGGGTCTACGCCATCGCCTCGAGTGGGACGCGAAGCCAGGTCGCGTTGGTCAACGTCGGCGCGACCGCGCATTTCAGCACGCCCGCCGTCCCGCTGGCCGAGGGCACCAACACCTTTGCCGCTGCGCTCGTGACCCCCAGCGTGGAGGGTCAGCCGTCGCCGGAGGTCGTCTACATCCTCGACACGGTACCGCCCAAACTGTCCATCGGTTCGCCGGCCGACGGCAGCACGCAATCCGGCAGCTCGGCCGTCATCTCCGGCAAGACCGACCCCGGCGCCACGGTGACGGTCCGCAACAAGCAGGCTCCGGGCGGCGAGCTGAGCAGCAAGGTTGTCGGGCCGGACGGCCTGTTCGCAATAACGGTAGGCCTGGTCGCGGGATCGAACTCCATCGCGATCACGGCTACCGATCAGGCCGGGAACGTGAGCACGGCTCAGCTGACCGTCAAACGAGCGTTCGGATCACTGGGGGCACATCTGTCGGTATCGCCCGCCAGGTTCGGGGCCAAAGGACCCACGACGATAAGGCTCACGGCGCACGCCACCTCTTCCAACGGCGGTCCGCTGGCGGGAGCGCAGGTCACGTTCACCGTGTCCGTGGCCGGTCTGGGACCGATCGTCTCGCCCCAGCTGATCACGGATCAGACCGGTACGGCCACGTGGAAGGTGACGATCTCAGGGGCGACGCCGGGCGTCGGCGCTGCGACGGTGCTGGTCAGCACCGCGTCCGGCGATCAGATCCAGGCGACCACATCGCTGACCACCACCTGAGCGGTCCGGTCGACGCCGAGTTTGGGGCGACCGGCCCGCAGGCGATTCGACGGCGGGAGATTCGGACCTACGAGGGGCTGGCCGTCGGCGCCTTGGTGGGGGTCGGAGTCGGAGTCGGGGTCGGGGTCGGAGTGGGCGCCGGGGTCGGGGTCGGAGTGGGCGCCGGGGTCGGGGTCGGAGTGGGGCTGGGCGAAGGCGTCGCGGAGTCGGTCGGCGAGGGCGACGGCTGCGGGCCCATCGAGACGACGTAGTCGACCGGCGAACCCTTCAGGACCGTCAAGCCCACCTTCGGGTTGCTGCTGACGACCTGACCCTCCGGGATCGTCGGATCGTACGCCTCGGTTCGGTCGCCCGCGGTCAGGCCTGCCGACGCGAGGGCGTTGAGCGCGTCGCTCTCGGTCAGATCGCGAACGTCGGGCACTACGACCGTGGCCGTGCCGCTGACGACAACCACGTAGATGGTGCCGCCGGCGCTCATGGCGGCCCCGGATGCAGGGTTCTGGGACACGATCGTCTGATCGGTTTGTGTGCCGTCGTTGGTCGCTGTGGCCGACACCGAGATCTGCAGTCCGGCGGCCTGGGCGGTCTGCTCGGCGACGCTGTACGAAACGTTCACCAGATCGGGAGCGTAAACGGTGCCGCCCGAGGATCCGCGGCTGATGAGCAGGTAGATCGTCAATCCGATCAGAGTGACCAGGAAGAGCGCCAGGAAGCCGGCGACCCAGGCCCAGGTGCTGACGGGGTTCGCCTCCTCCTCGAACTCCTCCGCATCGGGCTCGATCGGATTGATGCGGCGGGTCACGCGGTTTGCCAGCCCGTCGGGAGAGTAGCCGCTTCGCCCGCGGGCCGCGGCGCCGAAGTCGTCCTCGGCCGCCGCGTCGTCGGCGTAGGCATCGGGGGCGTACACCACGTGCGCCGTCGGGTTGGGGCGGCGAACCGGCGGCGCCGCCGGCGGGACCGGCAATACCGGCGGCACGACTACGGGCGGCACCACCGGCACGGGCGGGATCGGGGGAGACACGAGCGTGGGATCGGCCGGCGCGGCGCCGGGACGGGAGTAAGGCGGGGCCACGAATTCGGTTTCGGGGGTCACGTAGGTGGTGGTGGGCACCGCCGGCGCATCGTCGACGTCGTCGTCCGACTGCATCGAGAGCAGGGCGTCGAGCCGAGCGATCACGTCGTCGAGCGCCGTCGCGAGCGTCCCGGCCGAGTCGAATCGCCGCGTCGGGTCGGTGGCCATGGCCCTGCGTACGATGGCTTCCAGCTCGGCCGGTAGGCCACCCTGGAAGTCGGACGGCGCGGGGTTCGGATCGGCCAGCCTGGCCTTCGCGATCGCGTCGGCGGTGACGCCGTCCCATGGCCCTCGGCCGGTGAGCAGCTCGAACAGCAGCACGCCCAGCGCGTAGATGTCCGACGCGTCGGTGGCGCGCCGACCCCTGGCCTGTTCGGGGCTCTGATACCAGGCCTCCTCTACGGAGAGCGCCGGCCGCATCGACGACTCGGCCAGGGCGCGCGCGAGCCCGAGGTCGGCGAGCTTGATCTGCCCATCGCGGGTGACGAGCACGCTGCCCGACCGAACGCCGCCGTGGACGATGCCACGCTCGTGGGCCGCGGCCACCGCCTCGGCGACCACGCTTGCGACGCTGGCCGCCCTCCGCGGCGGAACGGGGCCGTTCCGCGCCAGTAGCGAGCCCAGCTCCTGCCCGTCCACAAACTCGGTGACTACGAAGGCGTCTTTGCCCTCAACCCCGAAGTCGTAGATGGCCACGAGGTTGGGCTGCTCCAGGCCGGCCGCCGCGCGCATCGCCAGCCGGAACTCGGCCATGAAGTCCGGATCGGCGCCGAGCTCGGGGCGAAGCCACCTGACAGCCACGACTCGGCCATTCTCGGCATCGCTGGCGCGGAAGACCGTCGAGACGGCGTCCTCCCCGCGCAGCTCCAGGAGCCGGTAGCGCCCCCCGATTACCTGTCCGATCTCGGCCACAGAAATTCCTCAAAATACCGGCTCCGGTTTGTCCCGGAGTTTGATCGACTGCCCCGGACCGGCGAGGCCGGTCCGACGGGAAGACTAGCTAAGGTCGAGCCCCTGCAAGTATCGCCGGAACTCGTCACCGATGTCCTGACGCTGCATCGCCAACTCGACGGACGCTTTCAGCCAGCCCATTGTGGTGCCGGCGTCGTAACGCTTGCCCTCGACGGCATACCCGTAGACGTCCTGTTCCTGCATCAAGGCTTCGATCGCGTCCGTCAGCTGGATCTCACCGCCGGCGCCGGGCTGGGTTTGCTCGAGCTTGTCGAAGATCTTGGGAGTCAGTACGTAGCGGCCGATGATGCCGAGATTCGAGGGTGCCACCGCCGGATCCGGCTTCTCGACCAGGCCCGACACCTTGTAGAGGCGCGGGTCGAGGCCGCCGTCCGCGAGGTGCCCGTCGATGATGCCGTAGCGGCCTGTCTCCTCATGGGGCACTTCGGCCACGCCCACGACCGATGAATGTGTCTGGAGATAGGCGTGGATCAACTGGCCGATGCAGGGCCGCTCGCCCACCACCACGTCGTCCGGGAGGATCACCGCGAACGGTTCGTGGCCGACCAGCTCCTTTGCCACAAGAACCGCGTGGCCCAGTCCGAGCTGTTCCTTCTGGCGAACGTAGGAGATCTGAGCCAGGTCCGAGATGGCCCGGATCTGGCGGAGCATCTCGATGTCGCCGCGCGACTCGAGCAGCTGCTCGAGCTCCAGGTTCAGGTCGAAGTGATCCTCGATCGCGCGCTTCTGGCTGCTGGTGACGATGATGACCTGCTCGATGCCGGCCGCGACCGCCTCCTCGACGGCGTACTGGATGACGGGTTTGTCAACGAGCGGGAGCATCTCCTTGGGAAGGGCCTTGGTTGCCGGTAGAAAGCGGGTTCCCCAACCCGCCACGGGAAAGACGGCCTTGCGTACTCGCATTTGCCCTCAGCTTCGATCGGCCGCGACGGCGGCCGGGTCCACAAACTCGTGATCGTCGCGATGGAGTCCGTCGCATAGACCCAACCGGCGCGGCTCGACGGGCAGCCACACCGGCCTCATGATCTCGCGGATTCGGGAGCGGCGGCAGAAGAGCAGCCCACGCTTGGACATCCACGCCCGCACATGGCTCGGCTCGCTGTGGAACTCGAACGGGCCCGGGTTCAGGGCGGCCGTCTCCGTCCAGGATACCGGCGCCTCGGGAGCCACGACATCGAGGATGCTCACACGCCAGGGCGTGCCTTCGATGATCTCGCCGCAGCCGGCACAGCGGACGGCCACGTTGTCGCTGACGATGGTGGGGATGCGGACGCCGTAGAGTTCCATCTGGTCCGGATCGTAGCAGGTCGCTCAAACATGGTCCGGCGCCCGCAGCGAGATCGAGAGTCGGATTGAATGGACGAGAACGAGCTCCCGCCCGCCGAGGCGGCCCGGAAACGGCGGCGGGACAGAGACGCGGAGGCGCAATCGCGGGCCGGCATGCGCACCGGGCTGGCAAAGCAGTTCAAGCAGGTGCTCGATGTCCAACGGCGGCGCGCGGACGAAGTCGAGCCGGGCGAGACGGCGCGCCCGGAGAAGCCGGCGCCCCAGTCGGGAACGCCGCAGGCCCGGCCCCGAACGCGCAAGACGGAGCGCGGCCGACCCTGAGCGCCGGCCGAAGTCAGCCCGCCGACGTCAGCCCATCGTGAAGTAGCCGGACACGTCGAAGACGGCGTCGGCGTGGGTTCCCGTGGCGCCGACGAACGTGACCCACAGTCCGCCACCGCTTCCCAGCGGGATCGTGACCGCATTGGCTCGCGTGTCGCCCCTGGGGAAGTTGAGCGTCGACGTCGCGGGCGTCCCGCCCGGGTCGTCCGGGGTCAGGGCGAAATAGCCGCCTGAAGTCGCGCCGACGGCGGTCAGGTTGCCCGTGACGGCGACCGCGTCCGAGGGGACGTTCAGGGCCGCGTTGCCCGATCGACCGGTGACCTCGAACTCGGCCGGGGCCTTCGACGTCAGCGACGCCGCCAGCCCCAGGCGGGTCCCCGCACGGGAGTCGACCAGGCGGTTCGGCGTGAGGACGACGTAGGTAGCGCCGCTCGTGTCCGGAACGAAGTAGCCGGTCACGTCGAATATCACGTCCGCGTGCGAACCGACCTTGCCTTCGAAGGTGACCCACAGCACGCCGCCCGCTCCGAGCGGAACGGTCACCGCGTTGGCCCGCGTGTCGCCGGCCGGGAAGTTGATGGTCGAGGTTCCGGGAAGGCCTGCCGGACTGGCGGGCGTCAGGCTGAAGTAACCGCCCGCGGCCTCGTTTACGGCAGTGAGGTTGCCGACGACGGCGACCGCGCCGGACGGAACGTTCAGCTCAGGATCGGCCGAGAGCCCCGTCACCTGGAAGCTCGCCGGCGTGCCCGAGGTGAGCGACGCCGGCATCCCGAGTCTCGTCGGGCTGCGCGAGTCCAGGATCCTGTTCGGCGTGAGCGGCAGATAGGTCGCGCCGGCCGAGTTGCCGGCGAAATAGCCGGTCACGTCGAATATCACGTCGGCCTTCTTGCCGGAGACGCCCACGAACGTGACCCACAGCGTTCCGCCCGCGCCAAGTGGAACCGTGACGGCGTTGGCCCGAGTGTCTCCGGCGGGGAAGTTGAGCGTCGATGTGGCCGGGGTTCCGACGGGCCTGGCGGGAGTCAGGCTCAGGTAGCCGTACGAGCCTTGATCGACCACGGTCAGGTTGCCGGTAACGGCGACCGCGCCGGTTGGAATGTCGAGGCTCGGATCGGCCGAACGGCCGGTTACCTGGAACGAGACCGGGACCTTGTTGCTCAACGAGGCCGTGAGCCCGAGACGCGTGCCGGCGCGCGAATCGACGAGTCGGTTCGGAGTGATAGGCACGTACGTGGCTCCGGCAAGCGGCATCGCGCCGGGCGAGGCCGCGGACGGATCGCTGGTGCCGGCCACGTTCGTGGCGGTGACGGAGAACGTGTACGTGACTCTGTTGGTCAGCCCCGAGATCGTGCAGGAACGCGCTCCGGTCGTATGGCAGGTCAGAGAATCGGGCGTGGAGACGACGTCGTAGGAAAGGACGGGGCTCCCGCCGTTGAACGGAGGCGATCCCCACGAGACGAGGGCCGAACGGTTCGAGCCCAGCGCGACGACGTCGACGGGAGCGTCGGGGCGGGTGCGCGGCGTTATCGGTGGCGACGGATCGGACGGCAGACCCGTGCCCAGGTCGTTGGTTGCGGTGACCGTGAACGAGTAGGGCACGCCGTCGGCCAGCCCGCCGACGGTGCAGAAGAGGTTGCCCGGGTTCGGGGAGCAGCTGAAGTTGCCCGGCGAGGAAGTGACCGTATACGCGCTCACCGAGCTCGAACCCTGGTCGGCGGGGGCGGCCCAGGAGACAACGACGGTCGTGTCGCCGGGGACGCCCGACACGCCGGTGGGGCGGCCCGGCACCGGCAGCGGCGTCACGGCGGCGGTCGCGCTCGAGGCCGGGCCCGTCCCGACCATGTTGGTGGCCGTGACTGTGAAGGTGTACGAGGTGTTGTTGGTGAGACCGCCCACGATGCAGCTGAGTGCGCCGGTCGTGGCGCACATCTGGCCGTGGTTCGAGGTGACGGTGTACGCGGTGATCGGCGCCCCGGAGACCGGCGGGCTCCATCTCACCAGCGCGGCGCCGTTGCCGGCCGTGGCAGTCGGCGACTGCGGCGCGCTCGGCGGCGGAAGCAGGCTCGCGCTCGCGGTCGCGGCCGGACCCTCCAGGCCGGCGGTGTCGACCGCGGTCACGGAGTAGCTTTGGAACCCGCCCACGCCGGCCGGCGGATCCTCGTATGTCAGTGTGCCGGCCGGGACCGTGGCCAGGAAGGTGCCGCCGCGATAGACCCGATAGCCGGCCAGGCCAAGGTTGTCCGACGCTGCCTGCCAGTCGAGCTCCGCGCCGCCGGTGGGCAGGGCGGTCGCCTCGAGCGAGAGCGGCGCGGTCGGCGCCTGAGTGTCGCCGATGGTGACGCTGGCGCCGGATCCGTTGACGGAGTCCACAGTGATGGTGAAGCCGCCGGTCGGGTCGCTGAAGGTTGCGCCGGGTTCGAAGGGCGCATCCCAGAAGTCGGGGGTGTTGGAGTTCACGGCGTCGGGTACGGAGTCGACCAGATAGCTCTGGCCGGAGATGCCGGACTGGCCGAAGCCCTCCGAATACCTGACGGTCACGCCGGTCGTGACGGGCGAATACGTCGATGCGGCGAACTGATCCCACGCGGCCCCGACGAGGGTCGATCGCAGCTCCAGCGTCCATGCGCCCGACAGGCCCCCGCCCAGCACGGGCGTCGGTCTTGCGATGCGCAGCAAGCGCACTCCCGGCGAGCTCGAATAGACCGGCACAAGGGAATAGGTGCCCACGCCGGTCACGTCCTGAGACTCACCGGCAGCCAGCCAGCCCAGGGACTCGAGGCGGTCGGCGTCGAGCAGAGCGTGATCGGAAGCGCCGGCCATGCCCATCGTCGTGTACTCGTCGAGGTACTCGTAATCCAGGCAGGCGCTGCCGAGTTCGACCTGGTTGCCCAGGCCGTCGAAGCATCCCAGGCCGTTCGAGTGATCCAGGCCGAGGTTGTGCCCGAGTTCGTGCGAAGCGACCATGGTCGTGACTGCCGGCTCGTCGCCGGTGTATGTGGCCCAGTCCATGTCGATCTGCACGTACTTGCCGGGCATCTGGCCGATACCGGCCCAGCCCAGCTTGCACGGCGCCTTCGTCCAGATCACTACGTGGTCGTACGAGTTGAGGTTGTATCCATGTGCCGTTGCCTGGCTCGCGGCAGCGGCCACGGTGGCGCTGAGCGACCAGCTCGTGTTGCCGCCGGCGCATTGGGCGATGCCCAGATGCCACGGCCCCAGCACGGTTGCCGTGGTGCTGAAGCGGCCGCGCGAGGTCGCCTCGAAGTAACTGTGGACCGACGCCGTCGAGCCGGTAAATGTCTGCTGCGCATCGGCCACCGTGACCGGCCAGCCGGCCAGGTCCGTGTAGTCGGCGATTACCACGGCCACGCTCTGGCTGGCGGGCACGGCCGGCAAGGCGCCGCCCGACCCGAATCGGAAGCCGAGGCCGGCCGCGTCCGGGTTCTCGGCGGCGGTCTTCACGACCACGATCTGGCCCGCGGCGACCGCGACGCTGCCGTCGGCCTGACGGCGGCCGGAGACTCGGACCAACGCGCCGTCGAGTTCGTCGGCGCCGGCTCCGGTGATGGTGATCGGCGTGGATCCGGCGGCGTTGTCGATGGAGTACAGCGTTTGCGACTGCCCGCCCGAGAAGTCGTCGGCGATTGCCAGCCGCAGCGTGCCGGTCAGGCCGACCGCGTCAGCGCCGCCGGCCGGAGCGGCCTGAGAACCGGCGCCGCCGGCCGGAGCGGCCTGAGCCGACGCGGCGGCGCCCGTGGGAGCGCTCATGGTGACGATCGCAAGCAGCGCCGCCAACGGCAGGACCCTGCGCATCGAAGTCACTTCACGCCTCCCGTCCGGAACTCGAAAGTCGGTAGCCCACCAGTGCCGCCCCGAGCTGCCGGCAGGACGCGACACGGCGCGATCCGTGTCATGTTCCGGCGGCCTGCCGGAAGACGCAATGGACAGATCGAGCCAGCGAGGCCGATCGTCGCGGCCGAACCACGAGTCCGAAAGTCTCCCCGGCGAACCATGCCGGCTACCCGGCCGATAGATCCACGTTGGTCGACACCTGGACGGCCTGAGTATCCGGGTTGCCGCTGCTCAGGTCGAGCCTCACATCGGGCCCATTCAGCCGTTCGCCGTCGGCGCCGTAGCGGTCGACCAGTGCCTGCGGCTGGCCCGCCCCGATCTCGAAGAAGGCGGTCACCGTGATCGTGCCCGGCCCCCAGCTCGACACGTCGAAGCTCTCGCCGAAACTCCCGCCCGCGACCGTGACGTTCACCGGGTCGGCGCCCCAGTGTTGGTCGGATCCGGTGCCGTAGTCGTCCGCCCATATCTGGACGACCGCTCCATCGGCCAGGCTGGTGCCGCCGGTCACGCTCAGCGTCCCCTGGCTGACCTGAGCGCTGAGGCAGAGCTGCGGGTCGGTGCCGGTCAGCCACGGCGGAGCGCACTGGCCCATCACCGCTTCCACGCTGACCCGGACCACGGCCACGGACACGACGGTGGCGCCGACGACGATGGCTACGGCCAGGGCGATGTTCAGGGCTCTTTGGGTCTGCCGACGCCGCGGGGTCACGTACGGCGGCGGCTCGTCGTAGATGCTCACCGCCGCCACAGCGGTGCCCGGCGGCGGCCGCGACCCATCACCACCGTAACTAACCCTCCCTAATCCACTCCGCTCCGACGCGGCCAGTCTATACGCTGGCGACCCGCCGACGCGACCGAAACTCACCGCCCGATGCGCCGGCTCGCCGGAATCAGCCGCCGAAGGTGAAGGCGTAGGCGCGGGCGCCGGGCCCGTTGAAGGTGATGGTCACCACGCCCGCGCTCGCCGTATCGAGATGGACCAGGTGGTAGAGGCGGGCCTGCCCGATGACGAATGTCCCATCGGCGGCGACGTCCTCCGTGACGCCGGCCTGTGCGCCGGTGACGGTGACGGTGGCCTGCACCGGCGTGTCGGCGGCCATCACCAGGTAGACGTCTCGAGCCATGAAGGAGAGCTCGAGCTTGTCGCCGGTGTTCGAGGCTACGACGTACTGGGGCTGGAAGTCGAAGGTCCCCGAGACCGCGAACTCGTTGTCCGGCAGCTGGCTCGGGAAGGAGAACTGGCCCTTCCCCGCGGGCGGCTGACCCGGGCCGGCCATCGAGACTGCCCGATCGGTGCCGAGATAGGTCTCGGGCGTCTCGTCCGCGATGAACGGCGGCGCGGCCGCCGAGGTCGCCGGGGTGGGCAGGGCCGCCTGCCCCGCCTCGGTCAGCAGGCTGCGGATCTCGTCCTCGGACTGCACGTAGTCGCCCTCGCCGAAATGAGTGGCGCGGATGTGTCCCGTGGCGTCGATCAGGTAGTCGGCCGGCCAGTACTCGTTGTTGTACGCCGTCCAGGTGGTGTACTCGTTGTCCTGGGCTACCGGGTAGGTGATCCCGAAGCGGCTGATCGCGGCCGCGACGTTGGCCGTGTCATGCTCGAAGGCGAATTCCGGCGTATGCACCCCGACGACGACGAACCCGTCGGGACCGTACTTCTGATACCAGCCCTCGACGTACGGCAGCGTCCGGATGCAGTTGATGCAGGAGTAGGTCCAGAAGTCGACCAGGACCACCTTGCCGCGCAGGCTCGCCATGGTGAGAGGCGGAGAGTTGAGCCAGTGGTCTATGCCGGTGAATTCCGGAGCGGCAGGGCCGGCAGCCAGATCCGAACCGGGGACGCCGCTGGGGCCCGAGCCGACTCCGAGGCCGCCGAGAGCGGACTGCACCGGGTTCGATCGTTCGAGCGTCTGGAGCGTGTTGGTCCAGTCCGGCAGGGCGTTGGTGAGATCGGCCGGGATGGCCGTGTCGGCGCCAACCGCCATCAGGCCGGCGGTCGCGAGGACGAGGACGCCGAATACCTTGCCGGCCCGCGCCGACGCGGACCGAAGGTGGAGCCGCGCCAGCGCGGCGCGCCCGCCCAGGGCGATGGCCAGCAGCGGCAGCCCGGCGCCGATCGAATACGAGACGACAAGCAACAGCGTCGCCGTCGAGCCCGGCTGAGTGACAGCCAGGCTGGTGATGGCACCGAGAATCGGGCCGGCGCAGGGAGTCCACACCAGGCCGAGTCCCACGCCGGTGATCAGCCCGCCGGCCGCTCCCGGCCGCGCCAGGCTTGCGCCGACCGCCGGAATGCGGTTCGTGGCGCGCTCCCAGGCAACCGCCAGAGCGGGCACGAGGAGCGTCAGCCCGAAGAGGGCGATGACGACGATGGCCACGTCGCGGAGCGTCGAACTGGGAAGGTTCAAGGCCTGGATGATCTTCACGCTGGCAAGAGTGAAGAACGCGAAGCTGGCGATGAGGCCGGCGATCACGAGATACGGCCGGCGCCTGTCGCCGTCGGCTCCGGTCGCCAGCACGATCGGCAGGATCGGCAGCACGCACGGCGAGACCGCGGTGACGAACCCGGCGATGAAGGCGACGACTACGAGCAAGACCATGGTTGAGTCTGTGGGCGCGCCCGGAGAACGGTCAAACGGCCGTCGGGGTCGGCCCGGCCGCCGGACCTGACCGACCGCAACGAGTGGGCCGCACGAGCGGCTCCACTTCTTCCGGGTCGAGGGCCGCTAGACGCCCGGGGCAGTCGGCGAGGCCGACGGCGCCGGGTACGGATGGCCCATGCGTCCGCCGAAGCCGCCCGCGCCGCCGAAGCCGCGGCCGGCCCCACCGGGGCCGAACCCACCGCCGGGGCCGCCGAAACCGGGCTGATCGTTCGGGCCCGACTGCACCATCGTCGCGGTGAGCGAGCCGTCGGTGTTGAGCGTGCCCTGGGCCTCGATCCGGTCGCCGACGGCGACGTCGGCAAGAGTCGGCGCCGAGACGCCTCGGACGGTGTACTTCGTCGCAGACGAGACGTCGAGCGTGACCGTCTTGCCGGCCGCGGTCGTCACCACGATCGTCGTTGCGGTCTTGCTCGCTACCGTTCCCTGGACGGAGGCCGGCGCGATCGTCACCGCCGTGGCGATGAAGTTGCCGGCCGAGTCGACCGTGCCCTGGGCTGAGATCCGGGCTCCGACGACGACCGCGGACGAACTGACCGTGGCGCCGGCCTCGGTGTACGTAGTGGCTCCGGTCAGGGTGAGCGTCTTCGAGGCGCCCCCGACCTGAGTGATGGTCACCGAGCCCGAACTGACCGCCGTAACGGTGCCCGTCGCCGTGGGCAACATGACCGTGATCGTCGTGATCTTGTATGAGCCGTCGGACTGGCGAGCCTCACGGAAGTTGATCTGGTCGCCGACCTTCAGATCCGTCAGCGCGATCGTCTGCCCGCTACTCGTGATCGTGGCGCCGGTCGCGTCGATCGTCCGGGTCCAGCCGTCGGTCGTCTGCAGCGAAAGGTCGGTGCCGTCGATCTTCGTGATGGTGATGGCTACCTGGCCGGCGGCGCCCTGGAACCCTCCGGGTGCCGTCCAGCCGGGACCGAGTTCGGGATGATCGGGAATGGTCGTCGCCTGCGCCGCGAACGCGGCGTTCGACCCTCCGGAGGAGACGCCCAGGGCAAACGCGACGGAGGCAACGCCGGCGAAGAGAAGCGCCCCGACGAGCGGGACGAGTCGCCAGCGCGAGATGGCAGCCTTCATGTGAAACACCTCTCTTTGCCGCCCAGCCGTTCGGCGGGAGAGCAACAAACCTGCGAAGCGGGCGCGGCGCCCGCGTTGTGCCGGGCATTCATACACCGCGACACTCCATAAATCCTGAAATGGCGCCCCAGCCGGCTCGTCCCGGCACCGTCCGTCCGTGGCCGTCGGCGTCAGGGCGATGCTACTGTTAGGGCAGCGATAGGAGCAAGCCCAGGGTCCGAGGGAAGCCAGGTCGCCGGATGCATATCGTCGGACCGGACAGCAAGCGCCCGCTCAAGGCGGTGATCCCGGCCTGTGTGGCCGCGGTCCTCATCGGCGTCGTGGCCATTCAGGCCTTCCGCGGCAGCTACGGCAGCGTCAACGGCGGCAACAGCCCGCGTGAGACGATGCTGTGGGTGCTGTTCGGGGCCCTCGCCGCAGCGACGCTGGCCGGGGCGGCGCTCTTGGCGACGGGATGGCGACTCGGACAGACGCTCCTCTACGGCGCCGCGATCTCCTGCCTGTTCCTGGCCGCGCCAGTGCCCGTTATCGGCTACGTGCTGATTCCGTTGGGCGTCCTCGCGATCGTCGCCGCGGGCAAGCCGCACCTGTCACTGGCGGCTTTGCTGGCCATCCTTTTGATACCGTGGCTGGCCCTCGCCACGGCGCTGGCCTTGACGAGGTAACGCCGACCGCAAGGGCCGACGCGGGCCCGCGCTCGACCCGCCGCCCTGGGGACTGCCGGGAGCGGGGCCCAGCCCACGACGATCTTCGAGCGCCGCCGGCCGCGGGCGGCCTGACACTCGTCTTACATTCCGGAACAAGGCGTCGGTGGCGCGCCGGAGACCACGCCGCGAGAATGGCGCCATGCCGCGCTTGCGGCGGCTCCGGCCCAATCGCGTGAGGTTCCGCAGATGCAACAGCGTCCGACAGGCGTTGCCGTGCTGGCGATTGCCGCAGCCGTTCTCGGCGTCCTTGCTCTGGTAGCGGCCGGCGCCTGGTGGAGCGCTTCGGAAGGGATCGCCTGGTTGCCGCGGCTGCACGGCGGCGAACGTCTGATCGCGCTCGTACTCGTCGCCGTGGGAGTGCTGGAACTGGTCCTCGCCTACGGCGCCTGGACGCTCCGACCCTGGGCGTGGACTCTCGGTGTCGTGCTGGAAATCGTGGTGATCGTGCTTGCGGTGATCGGTCTTCGCCAGTTCGAACCCGCCCGCCACATCCTCACCATCGTCATTGCCGCAGTCGCGCTGTGGTATCTGCTGACGCCGGGGGCGAGGAAGGCGTTCGGGCGGCCCTAGGGGCTAGGCCCGCGCCGCCTCCGGCGGCGTCGACCACGAGTGGAGCGTTTGCATGTAGTTGGCCCGCTCGTAGGCCGCGGGATTGTGCGCGGTCGCCTGGCTGACGCTGCCACGGAGCTGGGTGACGGACTCGTACTCGTGCTCCTCCATCCAACCGCGGAGCTCCTGTTCGACCGTCCGAACATGCCCCGGTCCGTGGCGCAGCAACGCCGAGGTCATCATGGCCACGTCCGCGCCGACCAGCAGCTGCTTGACGACGTCCGAACCCGAATGGACTCCGGAGCTGGCCGCCAGCGATACCTTCGCGCCCAGCTGCGGTCGGAGTATCGCGATCCAGCGCAGCGGCAGCCGAATCTCCGATGGCCTGCTCAATTCGACCCGGTTGACCACGTCGAGGGTCTCGAGGTCCAGGTCGGGCTGGTAGAAGCGGTTGAACAGGACCAACCCGTCGGCGCCGCGCCCGATCGCCGCGCCCGCGAAGCTGGCGAAGGCCGAGTAATACGGGCTGAGTTTCACGGCCAGCGGAATCGTGACCGAGGCTCGCACCGCGGCGATCAGGTCCAGGTCTGCCGCATCCATTTCCTCGGCAGTCCTGGCCGGGTCCGCGGCGACGCGATAGAGATTGAGCTCCAGCGCATCGGCGCCGGCATCCTGCATCAGCTTCGCGTAGCGGACCCACCCGCCGGCCGTAGTGGCGTTGAGGCTGGCGATGACCGGCACCGTCGACTGCGCCTTGATCTGCGACAGGCGGGCCAGGTAGCGCTCGCCGACACCGGGTAGAGAGTCGACGGTGGGAAAGTACTCGAGGGCCTCGGCGAACTGGCCGGCTCCTGTTTCGAGGGAGCGATTGAGCTGGATCTCGTCGTTGAGGATCTCTTCCTCGAACAGCGACGGGAGGACGATGGCGCCGACGCCGGCCTCGTCGAGCAATTGGGTCGTTTCCAGCTCGCCCGTTGCCGGGGAGGCGGACGCGACGATCGGCGAGCGAAGGTCGAGACCGAGATAGCGAGTGCGCAGATCGACGGACACGACTACTCCTCCTCGACGCCGCGCCCGGCGGCGGCTGCTGCGGCGACGGCCGCTTCGAGATCGGCCTCGTCGAGGTGCGGGACGGTCTGGTGGATGCCGGCCAGCTGTTCGTAATAGCGCCGCCGCTCGTCCGTGTCGGCCTGAGCCAGCTCGGCCAGCTCGGCCGCCCGTTCGGGGTTCGTGCGGGCCAGGATGGCGTAGCGGGTCTCGCTCGCCACGAACTCCTTGACCGGTATGGACGGTGCGCTCGAGTCGAGCTTGAACGGCTGCCCGCCTTCGTTTTCGCTGGGCTGGTAGCGGTAGAGCGGCCAGTAACCGCTCTTGACGGCGTCCTTCTGATGGGACATCGAGGTCGACATGTCGATGCCGTGAGCGATGCACGTGCTGTAGGCGATCACGAGCGACGTTCCCGGCCAGGCGTCCGCTTCGAGCAGTGCCTTCGTGGTCTGCGCGTCGTTTGCGCCCATCGCGATCTGGGCCACGTAGACGTTGCCGTAGGCCCGGGCGATCGCGCCGAGGTCCTTCTTGCCGGTGGACTTGCCGGCCGCGGCGAACTTCGCCACCGCGCCGCGCGGCGTCGACTTCGACGCCTGGCCGCCGGTGTTGGAGTAGACCTCCGTGTCGAGGACGAGGATGTTGACGTTTCGACCCGAGCTCAGGACCTGATCGAGGCCGCCGAAGCCGATGTCGTAAGCCCAGCCGTCGCCGCCGACGATCCAGATTCCATGGCGGACGAGGTCGTTCGCCAGCGCCAGCAGGTGCTGGGCCTCGGCGCGGTGTGCGCCGTTCACGCCCGACAGCTTTTCCCGCAGCCGCGCCACTCGGGCGCGCTGGAGGTCGATCTCCGGTTCGGTGTTCTGGGCGCTCTCGAGAAGCTCGCGAACGAGGTCCTCGCCGACCACAGCAGCCAGGCGAGTCAACAGCCCCCGAGCGTGGTCGTTCTGGGCGTCGAGCGCGAGGCGCATGCCCAGACCGAACTCGGCGTTGTCCTCGAAGAGGGAGTTGTTCCAGGCCGGCCCGCGTCCGGCGGCGTTCACCGTCCAGGGCGTGGTCGGCAGGTTGGCGCCGTAGATCGAGGTGCAGCCCGTGGCATTGGCCACGATCATGCGGTCGCCGAAGAGCTGGCTGACGAGGCGCAGGTACGGCGTCTCGCCGCAGCCGGAGCACGCGCCGGAGAACTCGAAGAGGGGCTCGAGGACCTGGGATCCCTTCACTGTGTCGTGGGCCAGCAGGTTGCGGTCGAGCTGCGGGATGGAGAGGAAGAAGTCCCAGTTGGGGCGCTCGGCGTCGGCGTGGTCCTCGACCGGCTCCATATTGATGGCCTTGTGGCTCGAGTCGGTCTTGCTCTTGGCCGGGCAAACGTCGACGCAGACGCCGCAGCCGGTGCAGTCGTCCGGGGCGACCTGGATGGTGATCAGATGATCCGGCAGCTCACGGGACTTGAACTCCTTGGTGAGATAGCCGGCCGGGGCATTCGCCGCCGCGGCGGTCGGGAACACCTTCATCCGGATTGTGGCGTGCGGGCAGACCATGGCGCACTTGCCGCAGTCGATGCAGATAGACGGATCCCACACAGGGATCGACTGGGCGATGGCGCGCTTCTCGTACTTGGTGGTGCCCGTCGGGAACGTTCCGTCGACCGGGAACGCGCTGACCGGCAGCATGTCGCCGTCGCCGGCCATCAGCACCGCGGTCACCTTCTTGACGAAGTCCGGGGCGGTGTCCGGTACCGAGAACATCAGCGAGCGGTTGCTCGTCGCCTTCCCGAGCTTGACGTGGCCGAGCCGCCCGATCGACATGTCGATCGCCGCGAAGTTGCGGTCGACGACCGCCTGGCCGCGCTTGGCGTAGGTCTTCTGGGTGAACTTCTTGATACGCGAGATCGCCTCTTCCGGGGGCAGAACGCCGGCGAGATGGAAGAAGCAGGGCTGCATGACCGTGTTGATGCGGTTGCCCATGCCAACTTCTTCGGCGACGGCGAAGGCATCGATCACCCACAGGTCGATGGCCTTGTCGACCATCTGCTGCTGGACCGTCTTCGGGAGCTGATCCCAGACTTCGTCCGGGCCGTACGGTGAGTTGAGCAGGAACGTTGCCCCGTGCTTGGCGAACTCGACGATCTTCGTCCGCTCGAGGAGGCCGAACTGGTGGCAGGCGACGAAGTCCGCGCCCTCGACGAGGTAGGCGGAGCGGATCGGCTTGGGACCGAATCGCAGGTGGGACACGGTGACCGAGCCCGACTTCTTGGAGTCGTAGACGAAGTAGCCCTGGGCGAAGAGGTCGGTGCCCTCGCCGATGATCTTCACCGACGACTTGTTGGCGCCGACGGTGCCGTCCGAGCCGAGCCCGAAGAACATGGCCTGGACTTCGCCGGCCGGTCGGGCGTGGTGGAACTCGGTGTCGATCGGCAGGCTGAGGTGGGTGACGTCGTCGTAGATGCCGATCGTGAAGTGCTTCCTGGCCTTCGCGGCGGAGAGCTCATCGAAGATGGGCTTGATCATCGAAGGCGTGACTTCCTTCGAGGACAGGCCGTAGCGCCCGCCGATGATCCTAGGGACGGTCTTGAACGGCGGCTTCTCGCTGTCCATGCGCTCGGAGATGGCGGCCACGACCTCGAGGTAGAGCGGCTCGCCTACCGCGCCGGGCTCCTTGGTCCGGTCCAGGACGGCGATGGCGCGCACCGTCGAGGGCAGCGCCGCGACGAACTCGTCGATCGGGAACGGCTGGAACAGCCGCACCTTCAGGACGCCGACCTTCTGGCCCGCGGCCACGAGCGCATCGACGGTTTCCTCGACGGCGCCGACGGCGGATCCCATCACGACGATCACGCGCTCGGCGTCCGGGGCGCCGTGGTAGTCGACCAGCCCGTAGCGGCGGCCGGTCCGGGCGGCGAACTCGTCCATCACTTCCTTGACGATGCCGGGCAGCGCCAGGTAGTAGGGGTTCGAGGCCTCGCGGGCCTGGAAGAAGGCATCGGGGTTCTGGGCGGTGCCGCGCACGACCGGGGCGTTCGGCGTGAGGCCGCGGCTGCGGAAGGCCAGGACGTCCTCATCGCGGATCAGGGCCCGCATGTCGTCGTCTTCTAGGACCACGATCTTGTTGACTTCGTGGGATGTCCGGAAGCCGTCGAAGAAGTGGAGGAACGGGACTCGCGACCGGAGCGTCGCGGCGTGGGAGACCAGGGCAAAGTCGTGGGCTTCCTGGACCGAGCCAGCGGCCAGCATCGCCCAGCCCGTCGCCCGGGCATGCATCACGTCGCTGTGGTCGCCGAAGATCGACAGCGCGTGGGTTGCGAGAGTTCGAGCCGCGACGTGGATGACCGCGGGGGTCAGCTCGCCGGCGATCTTGAACATGTTCGGGATCATGAGCAGGAGGCCCTGGGACGCCGTGAAGGTCGTGGCCAGTGCGCCCTTCTGAAGTGCGCCGTGCATCGCGCCCGCGGCGCCGCCCTCGGACTGCATTTCGACCACGTCCGGGACCTTGCCCCACAGGTTCGGCTTGCCCGCAGCCGCCCAGTCGTCGGCATGCTCCGCCATCGGCGAGGCCGGCGTGATCGGGAAGATCGAGATGACCTCGCTCACCTTGTAAGCGACCCGGGCGGCCGCTTCGTTACCGTCGAGACACTCCCACCGCTGATCCATTCGTCGAATCTCCCTGGGTCGTGCCTTCCTCATGGCGGCGAGGCCGCCCGACGGAACACGAACTCGAATGCGGCACGTTCCCAAGCCTGGCTGGAAGGGAATGCGTGGTCGTGCGCCCATGGCGCGCTGTTGTTCGATCATATCCGTCCGTGCCGCCATCGGGGCAGGCCCTTCGGCCCCTCTGATCGATACCAGCGGGCCCGAGACGGCCGTGCCGACCGGTGCCACTGGCCCGAGACCGAGCGGATTCCGACGATCGACGATCGCCGGCAGGCCGGGCCGCTGCGCCCCGCCACGGGCGTCGGTCGGCCCCGCGGCGGCGGGCTCGTCCACCCAGGCGGCACGCGTTGACCCCGGCCCGGATACCAGGCGGATACCAAATAGACGCACCCGGGAGGGACCTCTGGCACCTGTTCGGCGCCGTGGCATGCGGAGATCCTCGATTGGTCTCGAGGTTCAATCAAGAACCACTCCCCGAGGCTCCGGCGTCATGCATGACCCGAGTCCTCAATAGCTCATCGCGAGCGCCCGTAGCTCCCGCGAAACGACCCCGCTTGCGGCCCTCTGTCGATACCGGATCCGACCTGCGACTCACCAGAAGACTCGTCCTCGATCGAACTCTGATGGGCTTCGCCGCCGCCATCTGGGCCTTCGCCGCCCTGTGGCTGGCCTCCGGCCTGGGGGACCCTGCCGCACGTCGGGCGGTGGCCGATCTGGGCGAATCCGCGCTGGACGTTCTGGCCGCCGTGATCGTGCTGCGGGCCGCCCTCAGCATCGACGGCCGCCGCGTTCGCCTCGGCTGGGCCGTGCTCGCCGTCGCCATGCTCGTCTACGCCGCGGGCGACGGGATCTGGGCCTGGCTCGATCTGACCGGCGCGAGCACCGATTCACCCTCGCTGGCCGACCTCGCCTACGTCTCCTATTACCCGATCGTGGTCGCCGCGCTATTCATGTTCCAGCGTGCCTCCAGCGCGCGTCGAGACACTCTGCGGCTCACGATCGACTCCTTGATCGTCGTCATCGGCGGCGGAATCGTCGTATGGCACACGCTGTTCAGGCCCGTCCTCGAATCGCTGGATCCGAACCCGATCACTGCGGCGCTCGCGCTCGGTTATCCGATCGGTGACCTCGTCCTTCTCTTCGGCGTCGCGGCCACCGCGCTCCGCCACCCGCCGGAGATCGACTCTCGGGCGCTCGTCTCGCTCGTCGGCGGACTGGGGCTCATGTTCGTGGCCGACGTGGGTTACGGGCAGCTCAACCTGACGGGAGCATTCGGCCTGGAACGCTGGCCGGACATCATCTACTTGAGTTCCACCGTCCTCGTGGCCCTGGCCGGGTACTTCCAGGCTCATCCAGCGGCCTCGACCGACGGTCGCGCCAACACCATGAGCCGCTGGCTCCTGGCTCTCCCCTACGTCGCCCTCGCCGCCGGCTACTCGGTTCTCGTGGGCCTGGCCATGGACCGCGTCACCGGCGAGTTGATCGAAGTCCTGTACGGAGCCGTCGTGCTGACGGCGGTGGTTCTGGTGCGCCAGGAACTGGTCCTGCGCGACAACGGTCGGCTGGTGGCCCAGCAGGCACGTCGGGAGTCGGAGGAGCGATTCCGGACCCTGGCGGCGAACACGTCCGATGTCGTGGTGCTGGTCGACCGAGCCGGCGTCGTGACGGACGCTCCGCCGGCAGTCGCGCGCGTTCTCGGAGTCGACGCCGCCAGGCTCGTGGGCCGCCCGATTTCGCGCTTCGTCCACGCCGACGACGCCGGACGCGCCGAGGCGTTCATCGCGGACGTGGCCGCCCGACGGTCGGTCACGCAGCCGATCGAGTGGCGGCTTTGGGACGCCACCGGCGTCTGGCGCCAGGTGGAGACGATCGCGGTGAACCTGCTGGACGACCCCGCCGTCGGTCAGATCGTGCTCACGACCCGCGACGTAAGAGAGCGCAAGACGCTCGAAGCGCAACTAACCCAGGTGGCCCTGCACGACCTGCTGACCGACCTGCCGAACCGCACTCTGCTTCGCGACCGGGTGGGGCAAGCTCTCGCCGGCGCCGTCGGAACCCAACGAAGGACCACCGTCCTCTCGCTCGGCCTGGATGGTTTCAGGCACGTCAATGAGAGCTTCGGGAACACCGTTGGGGATCAGGCGCTCCAGGAGGTCGCTCGCCGGCTGCGCACCTGCATCGGCGTCGGCGACACCTGCGGCCGGCTGGGCGGCGACGAGTTCGGGGTCCTGATCGACCCTCAATCGACGCCGGACGGCGGCCTGGCCACAGCCGAACGCATCCTCGCAGCCATCCGCGCAACTGTTGAGATCGCCGGCCATCCGATCCACCTTACCGGCAGTGTGGGCGTGGCAACCGCCCGCCTGGCCGAAGTCGACGCGGGCAGCCTGCTGCGACGAGCCGCGACCGCACGATCGGTGGCGCGGAACAAGGGCGGCGATCGGGTCGCCCTGTTCGATCCGGCCATGCACGATGCGGCGCAGACCCCGTTCAAGCTCGAGTCGGAGTTGCGCAGGGCCCTCGACCAGACTGAGTTCACGCTGACCTACCAGCCGATCGTCGACCTGCGGACCGGTGACCTGGTCGGGGCCGAGGCCCTCCTCCGATGGGACCACCCGACCCGTGGGCCGATCGCCTCGGACGTGATCGTGCCGCTTGCCGAGGAGGCGGGCCTGATCGAGGAGATAGGCACATGGGTCCTGAGAACCGCGTGTGCCGAAGCCGCGCGATGGGCCGCCCTGTCGCCCGGCCGCGTGCCCCGGGTGTCGATCGGGCTGTGCGCTCACCAGGTCGCGGACCCACAGCTCGCCTGGACCGTTCAGGCGGCGATGGCACATGCCAGCGCGACCCCGAGTTGGGTGACCCTCGGGCTCTCGGAGAGCATGCTGATGCAGGACAGCTCCGCCTCGCTGGAGCGGCTCCACGCCATCCGAGCGCTCGGCGTCCAGATCGCCATCGACGACTTTGGGACCGGGTATTCGTCGCTGGCTTACCTGGAGCAGTTCCCGATCACCCACATCAGGATCGGCCAGTCGTTCGTGACGCCGCTCGACGAGCCCGGTCGGGGCGCGGGCGTCGTCCACGCTATGGTCGAGATCGGGCGCGCGCTCAACCTGACCACCGTGGCCGAAGGCATCGACACTCCGACCGAGCTCCGGCGTCTGCAGGACCTCGGCTGCGAGCTCGGCCAGGGCTACGTCTTCTCGCCGCCTCTCGAGCCGGACGAGATGGCAGCCCTGGTCGCCGGCAAGACGGGACCCGTCTTCGCCGTCCAGGTTGCTTCGAAGCGCGCAAGAGGCAGGATGCACAGAAACGCGCGGAGACTTCCGCCGATCCGGCCGATCCGGCCGGGCGCGCCGCCGAAGGTGGAGGTGCCCCTCATCTGATCGGGCGGTCGAGACGGCTTCGAGTCCGGTCGCGCTGCCCCACCCGCCGGCCCAAGTCCACACAATCGGCCCGCTGCAGGGCTCACCGGCCCGCCGGGACACGGGAGATACGGCCCCCGGAGTCGGGCGGTGCGGCCCGGGGGGCGGTCGATCCGGCTTCGTATGATCCTTGCGCCGCTCGGAGGTTCCCGTTCCGACTGCGCGAAACGCGCCGGAGCGGCTTCTGTCGGCGCTCGCTGCCCATCGCACTGGAGGGATGGCAATGCCCGTCCTGCACGCCAAGCCAACCGCGCCAACCGACGACAAGCGCTGGAAGATCGTGGAGACACGCATGCGCCGCCTGGGCGACCGCCCCGCGGCGCTGATCGAGGCTCTCCACGCCGCCCAGGAGGCCTTCGGGTACCTGGACACCGACACGCTGAACTACGTCGGCGACACCCTTGGCGTGCCCCACTCCCGGGTCTACGGGGTCGCGACGTTCTATTCCTTCTTCACTCTCAAACCGCAAGGCAAGCACACCTGCGTCGTCTGCACCGGAACGGCCTGCTACATCAACGGCGCGAAGCAGATCCTGAACGGCCTGGAAGACGCTCTGCACGTAAAGCCCAAAGAGACGACCGCCGACGGCAAGGTCTCCCTGCTGACCGCCCGATGCCTGGGCGCCTGCAGCCTGGCCCCGGCCGTCATCGTCGACGGCGACGTCAGAGGCCATGTCGGCGCAACTGAGCTCATTGCAGAGCTGGAGGCGATGTGAGCGAGATGCCCGCCGCGGCGCGACCGACCCACCGCCGCGCCAATGCCACTGACAACCATGACGGCCCGGTCCGCGCGTCGGCTTACGTCTGCGAGGCCGCCAGCTGCATGTCGGCCCAGGCCCACGAGATAACCGCTCGTCTGGGCGAGCTGACCGCCGCGGCCGGCATGACCGACGTGGCCATCAAGCGCGTCGGCTGCCTGGGATTGTGTGCCGCCGGCCCCCTTGTCGAGATCAACGAGACCGGCCAGCTCTTCGAGAGAGTCACCCCGGACAACGTCGACGGTATCGTGACCGCCCTCAAGAAGGTCAAGCCGACCGACACTCGCCAGCCCCAGGGCGCCTTCTTCGAGAAGCAGCTCCGCGTCGTGACCGAGAACCTCGGCCGGATCGATCCGGAGAGCCTCGAGGACTACCAGGCCCGCGGCGGCTACGAAGCCCTCAACCGTGTGCTTCACGAGATGACGTCCACGGAGGTCCGCGAGACCATCACCGCCAGCGGTCTGCGCGGCCGCGGCGGCGCCGGTTACCCCACCGGCCTCAAGTGGACAACGGTGGCGAAGGCCCAGGGAACCCAGAAATACGTCGTGTGCAACGCCGACGAGGGCGACCCCGGCGCGTTCATGGACCGCAGCGTCCTCGAAAGCGACCCCTTCCGGATCCTCGAGGGCATGACCATCGCGGCCTTTGCCGTCCATGCCACCGAGGGCTTCATCTACTGCCGCGCGGAGTACCCGCTGGCCGTGGCCCGCCTCCGCACCGCGATCCGTCTGGCCCAGCGCGCCGGACTGCTTGGCGCCAACATCGCCGACACCTCGTTCAACTTCGACGTCCAGATCCGTCTCGGCGCCGGCGCGTTCGTATGCGGCGAAGAGACCGCCCTGATCGCATCGATCGAGGGCCGGCGCGGGACGCCGCGACCCCGGCCGCCCTACCCGGCGGTCCAGGGCCTGTGGGATTGCCCCACCCTGATCAACAACGTGGAGACGTACGCCAACGTCCCGACGATCCTGCGCAAGGGCGCCGAGTGGTTCTCCGAGTACGGCCCCGGGAAGAGCAAGGGCACGAAGGTCTTCGCCCTGGCGGGTCGAATCGTGAACACCGGCCTGATCGAGGTCCCGATGGGCACGACCTTGCGCGAGATCGTCTACGACATCGGCGGCGGCCTCATCGATGGCCGGCCGTTCAAGGCAGTCCAGACAGGCGGCCCGTCGGGCGGATGCATTCCGGCCCAGTTCCTCGACATGCCGGTGAGCTACGAGTCGCTCATCGAAGTCGGCTCATTCATGGGATCGGGCGGCTTGATCGTGATGGACGACACGTCCTGCATGGTCGACGTCGCCAAGTACTTCCAGGATTTCTGCCGCGAGGAGTCCTGCGGCAAATGCGTCCCGTGCCGCGTCGGCACGACCCAGCTGTACATGCTCCTCGACCTGATCACGCGCGGCGAGGCCACGCTGGAGGATCTGGCTCAGCTCGAACGGCTGGCCGGCATCATCCAGAAGACGGCTCTGTGCGGACTCGGCCAGGGAGCCCCAAACCCGATCTTCAGCACGCTGCGCTACTTCCGGGATGAGTACATGGCCCACATAGTCGACAAGGTCTGTCCCGCCGGCGTCTGCACGATCACTCGGCCGGAGGTGATGGCATGACGACCGTCTTCACCTTCCGCATCGACGGCAAGGATGTCGCCGGTTCGGAAGGCCAGACAGTGATGGAAGTGGCCGAGGAGAACGGGATCAACATCCCCGGCCTCTGCCACCTCGAAGGCATCCACGATCGCGGCGCCTGCCGCCTGTGCATGGTCGAGATCGCAGGTTCGCCCAAGCTCACGGCCGCCTGCGTGACCAAAGTAACCGAGGGCATGGAGGTCACGGCGCACTCCGAGAGGCTCCAGGAATACCGCCGCGCTGTGACGGAGATGCTCTTCGTCGAACGCAATCACGTCTGCGCGGTCTGCGTGGCCAACAACCACTGCGAGCTGCAGGACCTGGCCGCCGAGCTCGAGTTGACCCACTTCGACCTGCCGCGGATCAGCCCCAAGGTCGACATCGACGCCAGCCACCGGCTCTTCGCCATCGACCACAACCGCTGCATCCTCTGCCTGCGCTGCGTTCGGGTGTGCGACGAAATCGAAGGCGCGCACACCTGGGACGTCATGCATCGCGGCCTCGAGACCCGCGTCCAGACGGACATGGGCATCCCGTGGGGCGAATCGACCACCTGCACCAGTTGCGGCAAATGCGTTCAGGTCTGCCCCACCGGCGCCCTCTTCGAAAAGGGTCGAGCGGTGGCGTCGGGCAGCAAGAGGCAGCGGCCCTTCCTGCCGTGGCTCAAGGTCGTGGAAGAGGAGCGTGGGCAGTGAGCAAGCCTCGGGTCGCCACCGTCTGGCTCGATGGCTGTTCCGGCTGCCATATGTCGCTGATCGATCTTGACGAGCGCCTGCTCGACATCTTCGAACGAGCCGACCTCGTCTACGGTCCTCTTGTCGACTTCAAGGAGTTCCCGGAGAACGTCGACGTCTGCCTTGTCGAGGGCGCCGTCTCCAGCGAAGAGGACCTCCACAAGATCAAGCTGGTCCGCGAGCGCACGAAAACGCTGGTCGCGTTCGGCGACTGCGCCGTCACATCGAACGTCCCGGGCATGCGCAACCCGATTGGGACGGGGCCGCTGCTCGACCGGGCCTACATCGAAAACGTGACCATGAACCCGCAGCTGCCGTCCCAGATCGTGCCCAAGCTGCTGCCGATCTCGACGCCCGTCCACCGCTTGGTGAAGGTCGACGTCTTCCTGCCGGGCTGCCCGCCTTCCGCCGACCTCATATACAACTTGCTCGATGACCTGCTGGCCGGTCGCGTCCCTGACGTGGCCGGGGCCCGGTTCGGTCGCTGACGGGAGCCGAACATGAGCCGAACCATCGTCATCGATCCGATCACCAGGATCGAAGGCCACTCCAAGATCACGATCCAGCTCGACAAGCGCGGCGAGGTCGTCGACGCCCATTTCCACGTGACTCAGTTCCGTGGATTCGAGCGCATCACCCAGGGCCGCCCCGTCCACGAGATGCCCGCGATCATGTCGCGGATCTGCGGCATCTGCCCGGTCAGCCACTTGATCGCCTCGTCCAAGGCGGTCGACGACATCCTGGCCGTCGAGCCGCCGCCCACCGGGGCGGACCTGCGGCGAGTGATCAACCTGGGCCAGATCGTGCAGTCGAACGCCCTGTCGTTCTTCCACCTTTCTGCGCCGGACCTGCTCTTCGGTTTTGACGCCGAGCCGGCCAAGCGCAACATCATCGGCGTGGCGCGAGAGAATCCGCAGCTCGCCAGGGACGGCATCGAGCTCCGCAAGTGGGGCCAGCAGATCATCGAATGGCTGGGCGGCAAGCGCATCCACCCGGAGTGGATCGTTCCGGGCGGCGTCGCCCATCCGCTGACCCCGGAGGTCCGCGACCGGATCCTGGCCGGGGTGCCGGAAGCAATCGCGATCGTCGAGCGGGCCATAGCCTGGTACAAGACGGACATGCTGCGCTGGGAGGAAGAAGCCGCCACGATGGGCAACTTCCGGTCGGCGTTCATGGCCCTCGTCGACCGCCACGGCAACGTCGACCATTACGACGGCTGGCTGCGCGTCATCGACGCCGACGGCAAGGCTCTCGCCGATCGGATCGATCCGCACGATTTCAACGACTATATCGGCGAGACCGTGGAGCCCTGGTCGTACCTCAAGTCGACTTACTGGAAGGCTATGGGCTACCCGGACGGCATCTATCGCGTCGGTCCGCTTGCCCGCATCAACGTCGCCGAGCGCATGGGCACGCCGCGCGCGGACGAGGAGCTGGACCGCTTCCGCGGCCGTGTCGGTCGCGTCGCCGGTTCGTCGTTCCATTACCACTACGCCCGCCTGATCGACACGTTGTACTCAATCGAGAAGATCGAGGAGATCCTGCGCGGCCCCGACATCCTGTCGACGCACGTCCGTTCGCGAGCAGAGGTCAACCGCAACGAGGGCATCGGCGTCTCCGAGGCGCCCCGCGGTACGCTGATGCACCACTACAAGGTGGACGACGACGGCATCGTGCTGTGGGCCAACCTGATCATCGCCACGGGTCACAACAACATGGCCATGAACCGCGCCGTCGCCCAGGTGGCTCGCCACTACGTGAAGGGCGACAAGATCGAGGAGCCGATGCTCAATCGGGTGGAGGCGGTCATTCGCTGCTACGACCCGTGCCTCAGCTGCTCGACCCACGCCCTCGGCCATATGGCGCTCCAGATCCAGCTCCTCGGGCCCGACGGCGCCGTCCTGGACGACCTTGCCAGGTGATCTGCCCCGCGAAATCCTGATCGTCGGCTACGGCAATTCACTCCGCGGCGACGACGGCCTGGGCCGCCGGGCGGCCGAGCTGCTGGCCGACGATCCCCGGCTCGCGGGGGCGCGGGTGCTCTCGCAGCACCAGCTGACGCCCGAGCTGGCGCTCGATATCAGCACCGCTTCGGTCGTCGTCCTGATCGACGCCAGCACCGAAGCGCCCGGCGCCATCTCGGTCCGGCAGGTCGAGCCGACGCCCGATGCGGGCTCGGCCTCGTCCCATCATGTCTCGCCCGCAACTCTGGGGGCGCTGGCGGCCGAGCTCTACGGCGCGGCGGCGCCGATGTTCGTCGTGAGCGTGGGCGCGGCTTCCATGGATGTCGGCGACGGCCTGTCGCCGGACGTGGAGCGAGCGCTTCCGGCCGTCATCGAAGCGGTCGTGGCGATCGTGGTGGAGCACGGACGCCGCTAGAGGACTGCCGCTCGCCGGCGACGCAGCGCCGGCCGCTCGGCGCGCCGGGAGTACAGTGGAGCCACTGTCAATCTATCCGCCGCGGGAGGTTTCATGGATGTCGTCGAGTTCCAGCGTCTAACTGCTCGGGTGGTCGCAACCCGAAACACCGAATCGCGAGCTTTTCTCCAGGCCTTCGACCGAGCGCCGGGGCTTCTCTTCGGCTGGTCGGAGCGAACCCGCGCTAACTGGCAGATCTGGAGTCGCGACAACGACGCGCTCCGGGTCGCCGTGTCCCAGCTCGAGGCCTTCCTCGGCTCCCAGACCCCCGAAGTGCGCTGACCCCGAGCGGGGCCTACGCGGCGTCCAGGAACGTGGCTACGGTGCTCGCGAGCAGCGGCGCGACGTCGATGTCGTAGTGGGTCAGGCGCGGCAGGATAGCCAGGGCGTGTTTGGTCATTCCCGAGCGATCCCAGACTGCGTCGCGCTTTCCGCCGCCGAGGAGCTCGAAGAAGTCCCCGGCGTGGCGAGGCGGCAGGCCGTCGGCATCGCCGGCGACAATCAGGACCGGCATGGACAGGCGGCGGACCTCTTCGGTCCAGTCGTAGTCGAGCTTGAGCAGCTCCGTCAGCTGGGCGGCCAGGACGGGCCAGTCCTCGACCCGCGGCGCGATGTCGCGGTAGAGCGCGTACATCGGCGTCTGCTTCATCGGCTCCGCGAACTCGGGACCCATCTGGTCGAATGCGGCGACCATCTCGGGATGCCATCCGGCGCGCTTGTACGGCGCGGAAACGAGAACGAGCTTGCGGACCGACTCCGGGTGCTGGATCGCCGTCCGCAGAGCCACTCCGCCGCCGAGCGAAAAGCCCATGACGTCGGCCTGCTCGAAGCCCAGATAGCGGACCAGGGCCGCGACGTCGTCGGCCATCGTTTCGAAGCGCATCGGACGGTCGGCGGCCGGACTCCGTCCATGCGATTGCAGATCGACTCCGATGACCTGACGGCCGGCCGCCAGCGCCGCGACATTGGGGCCGAACATCTCGACTGCGCCGAACCCGCCGTGTATCAGAACCAGCGGCTTCCCGGCGCCGTGGATCTGATAGGCAAGCTCGACGCCGTTGACCTTCGCCAGGCCTGAGGCGGGAGTGGTGGCGGCCATGCTGACTCCATGCGGGATGGCTCGGCTCCATTCGGCGGCCAGGCCTTAGCCGATCAAGGGTGGCGACGGCTCGGCGGAAAGGGAATGCCCGTCCCGCGAGCCGGGCGGAGACTCGCGGCCGAGGGATCACTCCGCGATACACGCACCGCAGGCGCGCCGTCCGCGGCCCCGCTCCTGTAACGTCGATTCATGACTGACGAACTGCTGCGCCTCCACGAGGGAGAGCCCTGTATCTGTCGCCGGCGAGGGCCGGCGGCGGCAGGGCACGCGCTTCGTCACTAGAGACGGCGGCCCACCTCCAGCCGGGCCTCGCGTTTCCACTTCGCCGACGCCTTCTGGCGTCCCCCAACCTCTGAGCTGGAGTCCCCTGTGTCTTCGTCACTTACGCCGCCCGCCCGCTACATCGATCCACGCGGTCAACGTTTCGGGGCAGGTCTGTCGGCCGTTCTTCTCGCCGTCGCCATCGTGGCCGGCCAGTTCTGGCTGGCGGCTCTGGTGGGCCTCAACCTCTTGATTTCCTCGGCCTTTGGCACGCGCCTGTTCCTTCCCGGCCGGCCGTGGCGGTTGATCAAGACGACGCTCCGCCTCGGCCCGACCGAGCCGGAGCACGAGTACCCGCCCAGGTTCGCCCAGGCGCTCGGAGGCATCTTCCTGGCGATAGGCAGTGTTGCCTTCGCGGCCGGACTGCCCCTGGTCGGCTGGACTCTCGCCGCCGCCGTGGCCGGGCTCCAGACGCTGCTCGCGACCACCGGCTACTGCCTGGGCTGCAAGCTCTACTTCCTGCGCTGGTGGGTCCCGTCGCTGTTCGCGCGCCTCTTCGGGAACAACGACCGCGTCCTCAAGCTGCCCGTTCAGCCGCTTCGCCACGTGTAGCGTCGCCAATCCGGTCGGCTCGGGTGACGTCGCCGGCCATCAACGAGCCCTGGTCGCGACACACCTGTCGAATCCTGGCGCGGAAATGTGGATCGAGTAGCCTACGCCGTGCCGGGGATTGCCCCCATCACGGCCTTTCGGCCCGATTCGGGGACGCGCTCTTCTCGGAAGGAGGCTCTCACGTGTCGCACGGCCCTCGTTGGTTGGCGGTAACCGCACTCGTCTTCGGCGTGACCATCTCGGCCTGTGGGAGCTCCGGCGGAGGCACTCCTGCTACCGTCTTGACCCCCGCGGCGACTGCGGCCGCGACCGCAGGCGCGACGGCGATCACACCGCCCAGCCTGACGGTGACGGCGGCGGCGGGGAGCTGCCCCAGCGGCGCCACGGTCGGCTCCGCCCTGGGGATAACCCTGCCGAATCCGGTCTCGGTCCAGGGCGGCGGTGGGACGCAGCTTCCCGCCGGCGCGACCGGCGTCGCGTGTGAGTACGCGGGCGTGGGCCTCAACGTGATCATCGAACTGATCTCGAACATCGACCCGTCGGCCATCTCGCTGTTCAGCGCCAAGTACCCGGTGCCGTACGCGACCGTGTCCGGCGTCGGCGATCAGGCTCGTTCGTTCACCCAGTCCCTCAACGGCGGGAAGGACAACGAGGGCGTGGTCGCGACCAAGGGCAAGAATCTAGTTGCCATCACGGCCACCGCCACTCCCGCGACGCTTGCCCAACTCGAGGCCCTGGTCAGCCAGCTGCTGTAGGCGGAAGCGGCGGGATCCCATTGCCGACCCGCCGTGCGCCGCGCCGACCAACCGCCCCGCGGCCGCTATGTCAGTGGCTGAGCTGGACCGTGTACTCGTAGGCGGACGGGAAGAAGATGTAGCGCCGGCCCTTGATCTCGTAGGAGGCATATCCAGCTTCCTGCTGGAACTTGACGATCTCCTTGACGGCGGCGGCGTCGACTTTGCTCATGGTCGGGCGACTACCGACGTAGATCTTGACCTTGTATACGTCCGGGACGTCGGTGGGCTTGAGCCCACGCGTCGTCGTGAGCGTGACGTAACGGTGCAGCCAGCCGAGCATCGGCATTTCCAACCGCCTCTCTTGGTGAGCCTCGACGGGCACGACACGGACGCAGGGGTGATGCTACAGGCCGGCCTGCCGCCACGGTGGCCGGGAACGCGGCGACGGTCGCCCGAACGACGGGCGATAGGCGCCTGCGGCCCGATCGTCGACCGCCCCCGTGGGCTGCCACCCGGCTACATCCGGTAGCACCGGCGGGCTCGGCATCACCAGGCGGTTCCCGGCCGGTTCGCCGAGCACCGGCGCGCCGGTCGGAGCCCATGATCGTTCTGCCGCGCGCTCCGATGCGTCTGGCACCCGGCCAAACGAGGATCGAACCAATGCCCGCCATCACCGTCCCGGACATCACCGTCCTGCCCCGGATCCCGGAGCCCGACCCAACCGCAACCCGGATGCGTCCCGTGCGCAGCCTGACGACCGCGCCGCACGGGCTCGAAGGGGAGGGCTTCCCGGTGCGGCGGGCTTTCGCCGGCGTCGACCTCGCCGACCTCGATCCGTTCGTCCACCTCGACCAGATGGGCGAGGTCGAGTACGCGCCCGGGGAGCCGAAAGGCACCCCCTGGCACCCGCACCGCGGCTTCGAGACCGTGACCTATATGATCGACGGGACCTTCGAGCACAACGATTCCAACGGCGGCGGGGGCGTGATTACGAACGGCGACACGCAATGGATGACCGCCGGCGCCGGCATTCTCCACATCGAGAAGCCGCCCGAATGGCTCGTCACGAGCGGCGGCCTGTTCCACGGATTCCAGCTGTGGGTGAACCTGCCGGCGGCGCAGAAATGGTCTCCGCCCCGCTACCAGGACCTGCGGGCGAGCGAAGTCGCGCTCGCGTCCTCGCCCGACGGCGGCGTCCTCGTCCGGATCATCGCCGGCGAGGTCGCCGGTCATTTGGGGCCCGGCTCCACCTACACGCCGATGACGCTGGTCCACGCGACCCTGAGTCCGGGCGCGCGCCTGTCGCTGCCGTGGCGGGCCGACTACAACGCGCTCGTCTACGACATGGCCGGGCACGGCACGGTCGGAGTGGAGGCGCGGCCGATCCAGACCGGCCAGCTCGCGCTCTTCGGACCCGGTGACGCGATCACCGTCTCCGCGCTCCCCATGCAGGAAAGCCGGAGCCCGAATCTCGACATCCTGATTCTGGGCGGCCGCCCCATCCGCGAACCGGTCGCCTGGATGGGGCCGTTCGTGATGAACACGCGCGAGGAGATCATGGCGGCCATGGCCGACTACCAGGCCGGCCGCCTCGGCACGATCCCCGCCACCACCGCCGTCCACAATGCGCCGACGACGATCGTCGAATCCGGGCGGCACGGGGACGGCGATCTCGCCGGCACCGGCAAGGAAGACGAGGCAACGCGATGACTACAGAACGTGAGCGAGCAACCAGCCCGGAGGACCTCACCCGGCTCTTCGTCGAACTCGGGAATGCCGGGGACGCGGAGGGGTTGGCCGGTCTCTACGAGCCCGATGCGGTGGTGGCCTTCCCGCCCGGGCAGGCGACGGTGGGACGAGCGGCGATCCAGGCTCTCTACGAGAAGATGCTCGCGGCCAGGCCGACTTTCCGCCAGGAGCGGCCGCTGCCCACTCTCCATGTGGGCGACCTGGCGCTGACGGCGACCCCGGCGCTCGACGAGGCCGGCGCCAGAGCCCAGGTCGTGCGGCGCCAGCCGGACGGTACCTGGCTGCGAGTGCTCGACCGGCCCGACTTCCGCGGCTAGAGAAGAACCGCGCGTCTGACCAGAGGCACGCACTCGGACTCAGCCGGCGGCGTCGGCGAGCGGCTCCGGCATGGTGCGCAGCGACCGCACCGGCGAGAACAGCACCCACAGGAACGGCAGGCAGGATCCGAAAGCGCCGATCCAGATGGCCGAATGCACGCCCACGACCGTGCCGAGCACACCGCCGACGATCGAGCCCAGCGGGATCGTGCCCCACACGATGAAGCGCATCGTGGCGTTCATCCTGCCCTGGATGGCGGTCGGGCTTATGGCCTGGCGGAAGCTCACCTGGTTGACGTTGTAGACGACGGAGCCGAAGCTCCCGATGGCGACCGACGCCACGAGCCATACGACCGGCGAGTCGTGCGGCGCGAACGGCAGCAGCAGCATGGCCGGCCCGCCCAACGCGATCGAGCCGATGATCGTCCGCCCGAGGCCAATGCGGGCGGCGATCTGGTTGGCGGCCATCGCCCCGCCCAGAGCCCCGAGCGATCCGATTCCGAAGATCACGCCCACGGTCGCGGCGCTCAGCCCGAGCTCTCGGTAGAGGTAGATCGGCATGATCGCGTAGACCACGTTGCTGAAGAGGTTCGACGACGAGGTCGCCGCGGCGATCGCCCGCAGGTTCGGGTTGTGGAGCACGAAGCGGAGCCCCTCGGCGATCTGGCGCCGCAGCGGCTCTCGAGCCAGGCCGGCCGCGAGCCGGTCCGCCTCGGGGTGCGGTTCCGGGCGTCTGATGAGCGCCACGAAGACGGCCGAGGCGAAGTAGCTGAGCGCGTCGGCGATGATCGCGAACGGCGCTCCGACGACGCTGATCAGCCCTCCACCGAGCCCCGGCCCGACGACCTGCGCGGCGGCCTCGCTCGCCTGGAGCTTGGCGTTGCCCTCGACGAGCGAGTCGCGGCTCACGAGCGCGGGCAGGTACGACTGGTAGGCGACGTCGAAGAAGACGGTCGCGATCCCGGTCACGAACGCCACCACGTAGAGCTGCCAGATCGTCAGCTCTCCGAGCCCCCAGGCGAACGGGATCGTGCCGAGCGCGACCAGCCGCACCAGGTCGCCGGAGATAAGGATCGGGCGGCGCCGCATCCTGTCCACCCAGGCGCCGGCGGGGAGCGTGAACAGAAGAAACGGCAGGAACTCGATGGCTCCGAGCAGGGCCACCTCGAAGGCGGTGGCCTTGAGCAGGACCGTGGCGATGTATGGGATCGCCAGCATGCTCACCTGCGACCCGAATTGACTGATCGTCTCGCCGACCCAGAGGCGCCGGAAGTCGACCTGGCGCAGGAGCCCCAGGCGGTTCCCTATCGATTGCGCGGCGGATCCGCGGACGGACACGTCTCACTCCGAGCGGCAGGGGCGATGGGCACAGTTCGAGTCGATGTCGTCGGTCGTGCCGACGGCCGACGTCGTATCGCATTCTGGCCGATTGCCGGCGGCGGGGTCGGGCCGACCGTCACCGCAGGAGATGGGGCGGCACCTGGTTCTCGAGCGTCTCGCCGCCCGCGAACCGCCGGATCTGGTCGCCGACCAGGGCATACGCACGGGCCGGCGATCGGCGCGAGTCGCCGCCAACGTGCGGGGTGATCAGGACACCGGGAAGCCGCCACAGCGGGTGGTCCGGCGGGAGCGGCTCGGGATCGGTGACGTCCAGGGCAGCCCGCAGTCGGCCCCTCTGAACGGCATCGGCCAGGGCCGGGGTGTCCACCGTCGAGCCGCGCCCGGCATTCACCAGGAGCGCCCCGGCGGGTAGCAACCCGAGGCGGCGGGCGTCCAGGAGGCCGGCCGTTTCGGACGTTAGCGGCAGCAGATCGATCAGGATGTCCGCCGTGGGGAGCACCTTGTCCAGGTCGTCGAGCCCGAGGACGCCGTCCCGTCGGGTCCTGCCCACGCCGACGATCTCCACGCCGAAGGGCCGCAGCCGCTCGGCCACAGCCACCCCGATGGACCCGAAGCCGAGGATGACGACCCGACGGCCGCCGAGCTCGTCCGTCTCCAGGGCTCGCCACTCCTTCGCCAGCTGTCCGTCGCGGGCGCCGATCAGGCCTCGCTGCATCGCCAGGATCGCGCCGACGACCCACTCCGCCATCGGTCCGTCGTAGACGCCCCGAGCGTTGCACACGACCACGCCCTCGGGCACGCGCCCGCGCAGCCAATCGACGCCGGCGCTTGTCGTCTGGATTACCTGCAGCCGCTTCATGGCGCCCAGCTCGGCGAGCACGGGCTGTCTCGCCCAGTCGGCCGGGACCAGGAACTGCACGCGGCCGAGGTCCGGCAGCCGGGCGGACTCTCGGGTGAGGAGGACGACTTCGACGTTCGAAGGCAGTTCGCCGAGGTTGTCCCGTTCGGGTCCGTCGGGCAGGCAGACGAGGACCGTCTCGGACGCGTCCCGCAGTCGATCGCTCACGTGGCACCGGTTGTGGTTGATAGCAGTCGCCAGGCGCCGAGTCTTGCAGAGCCTTCCGCCCCGCGTCAATCGCCGTTGCGGCGACCGCCTCGGTCCGGGCCTTCGGCCGTCAACTCGCGCCGGCGGCCCGACTCAGGGGCGTCGCGTCTCCTCGACGGCGTGGCGCTCCGCGCTCGTTTCGACGTTTGGCGACTCACTGATGAGCGCCTCGATCGCGGTGGCGGGCATTCTTGTCCGATGCGAGACGTAGTTGGCGATGCGAGAGGGATCGCAGCCACAGCGCGACAGCGAGCGTCGATCGAGCCTCGGCCAGAGGGCCATTGCTCGTACCTGGGCCGGGCAGGGGTCCTGCCCGCGGCGGTTGCGTGCGACCGATCCGATGCCGATCTGCATTGAGATCGCCATCTGCCTTTCCGGACGACTCTTTTCGAGATCGCCCAAAGTGCCTTCCGGGCAACTGGGAGGGCCATCCTAGGCGCGCCATTTAGGTTCTTCAACAGTTGCCTCGGTGCGGGAATCGCCGGGCGAGACCTGGATGAGCGGCGCGACGTCCTCGCTACCGGGGGCAGAGGTAGTCCGCGTCGAAGTCGCCGGCGTGATACTGGACCATCGCGACGCGGCCGCCGGTGAAGCCCATCGGGCTGCAGTCGGCTACCGCCTGCGGCGCGGATCCGGCACCGGCCACCCAGCTCGGATAAGCCGAGAAGACGAGCGTGCCGCCGGTGATCTGGTGCCACTGATATTGAGTCGAATAGAAACCGATGCCGGCCGGGTTCGTCGATTGGAGATACGCCACCGCGCCCTCCAGATCGGCCACGTTGAGGGTGACGTCCGTCTGCCAGCTGTTGTTGATCTCGACGTCGAGCCACCACACCTTCGGGGACGGCGTATCGGTCGCGCCCGGTGAAGCCAGGCCCAGCGAGACATAGGCGCCGGCCGCCGTCTTGTAGGCATCGGCGGCCGCGTTCCAGCCGTAGTCGTAGGCGCAATCCGCAGTATCCGGTCCCGGCACCGGTGACGTGTTGCACTGGCGCGGGGTCGTTTGCGACGTCGGCCAGCGCGAGGAAAGCGCGGATCCGGGGTCACCGGTGTTGGCGTAGAGCTGGCCCTTGATTCCCGCCCACGTGAGCTCGGAGGGGGCGTCGCCCGCGCCCAGGCACGCGTTGGCGCTGAAATCGATCCCGTGGTTGACGCCCACGATCCCGAACTCGGCGTCGCCGGGGAAGGGGCGGCCGCACTGTGGGTAGGAGATGTCGAACCAGCACGGCGCCGCTCCGGTCTTGCAGTCGAGAGCATGCTGCCAGGTCAGGTCGACTTCGGCCACCGCCGCGTGAACCCCGACGATGCCCACCAGAAGGACGCCGACGCCTACGCCGACAAGCCATTTGTTCGGCGGTCCGACGATCTGGAACGTGTCGGGTCGCCTCCTCCGGGCGGCCAGCAGGCATGCGTCGAGGACGGCCCACATGCGGTAGACGAACAAAGTCGCGTCCAGAGCCAGAAGGCTCGTCACCCACCTCTGGTCTTGGGGCGCACCGGAAAGCAAGCCGCGATCGTAGACGAGGACCAGCGCGACAAGGCCCAGGAACGCCAGTGCTGGGATCGCGATGATCGCGCCGCGAACCCGAGACCCCGCCGATGCCTGCCCGAGGCCGGGCATCAAGAAAGACAGCAGCGCGGCTCCGGTTGGAGTCTTGAACAGCGACGGGACATGGACGCCGAATGGCAAACGCACGGACTCGCAGACCTCCGGGCCCCGGATGGTACGGCAATTCCCAGAATGAAGGCCGCCGTCGGGCCCGCGGCCGGGGTTTTCGACCGGCTATCCTCGGCACCCCATCGATGCTGGAGTCGGGGAGCATGACGCTTTCGGATGGGCAGGGGTGAGCGGGTGGCACCATGCCTGATACGTGCTCACGCGTCGGTCGGGCTCATGCGCCTGTCATCGGATCGTAGACCTCGGCCGTGGTGAGCGCCGCCCCGTTGGAGTCGTCGCCGCCGGCAACGAGCACCCGGCCGTCCTTGAGCAACGTTGCGGTTGGCCATGTCCGCGGCACGCTCATCGAGCCGGTGACGCTAAAGGTGCCTGTCGCCGGGTCGTACAGCTCGGCCGTGAATAGGTTGGAGCCGTTCTGGTACCCACCGGCGACCAGAACGCGACCGTCTTGCAGCAACGTCGCGGTTTGGCCCCCATTCGGCCCCGTGATCATCGAGCCGGTCGAGCGGAACGTGCCGGTCGCCGGGTCGTATAGCTCGGCCGAGTTGCCCTCCGTACCGCCAGCGATCAGGACTCGGCCGTCGGATAGCAGGGTGGCGGTGTGCTGCATGCGACCGGTGGGCATCGAGCCTGTGGCCGTGAATGTCCCGGCCGTCGGGTCGTATAGCTCGGCCGTCGACAGCGGCTCGCCGGTCTGGTTCTGGCCGCCGGCGATGAGGACGCGGCCGTCACGAAGCAGCGTTTCGGTTTGACCATCTCGCGGCGTGCTCATCGACCCTGTCCGGCTGAACTTGCCCGTCGTTGGGTCATACAACTCGGCAGAAGCGACGGCCTCGATGCCGTTGCCGCCGGGAATGGCGTGATCGCCCCCGACGATCAGAACGCGGCCGTCGAGAAGCAAGGTCGCGGTGGCGTTCTCGAGGGCCGTCGCCATCGACCCGGTGGGGCTGAAGGTGCCGGTCGACGGGTCGTAGAGCTCGGCCGATGCCAGGACCTTCAGCACGAGCCCTCCGGCGATGAGAACACGGCCGTCCTGCAGCAGCGTTGCCGTTTGGCCACTCCGCGCCACGGTCATCGAGCCGGTCGGCCTGAAGGTGCCGATCGCCGGGTCGTATAGCTCGGCCGAGTTGTCCTCCGCGCCGCCGGTGATGAGGACGCGGCCGTCGGCAAGCAGCGTGTCGGTTTGGCCAGCCCGTGGCGTGGTCATCGAGCCGGTCGGGTTGAAAGTGCCGGTTAGGGCGGCGCTGGGCCTCGGCGTCGCGGAGGGTAAGGGCATGGCCTGCGTCGATGCGCTCGGCATCGGAGAGGGCAGAGCCCCGGTTGTCGGCGAGGGGGAGGCCACGCCCGTGGCGCAGCCGCCCATGAGACCAGTCGCCGCGAGCAAGTACACCGTGCCCATCAGCCGCCCGATTCGCGGTCGGTCGTGTAGAGACTCGACTGTATTCACTGCTGTCAGCCCCTCCCTTCGCCGTCTGGTGCAGGCTTCGCCCCCTCGCGTAGGCCACGTCCTCAGACGGCACGCGACAGATGACTGTGATCGGGCCGACGAGGCACGTCAATTCCAGTCGAGCGAGCCGCCGTCGCGCGCACGCCGAGGTTCCAGGTCGTGTCCCTGGCGCCGGACAAACACCGCGCCGCCGTCGCAATTGATGTCCGGCGAGGGCGACCGGGCTCAGCCACGGGTCCGGCTGTCACTGCCGCTGAAGGCGTCTCGACTCCCATGCACACGAACCTGGGTCCGGTGGGCCCGCGGAGGCGACCTACCGACCTGCCGCGATCTCGCTCGCGGGCGGGGCCGTGATTGTGACCGGCTGATCGAAGTTGGTCAGGGTCATGTTGAAGCTGAGGCTCCCGACCTCCGACGAGGTGCCGGCAATCTGTACCCGGGCGAGCTGGTGGCTGTCCGTGTAGATCCAGATGGCGGCCGAAGCCGAGTCGATCTTCACCTGCCGCAGGAAGGTCGCCATGGCCTTCTCCTTCACCGCAGCCGCCGCGGAGGCTATGTCTGCGTCGATCGTGTCGAGCGACACCGCCAGGGCGATGTGATAGGCGTCCCTGCCTCCGACCTGGTCGATGCCCACGAGGGTGGGCGTGACTTTTGCCGCCTCCAGCGCCTTGCGCAGGTTCGACACGTCGTCGGCGATGCCCACGAGGGAGGAGCCGCCCGGAGTCGGAATGGCGACCTTATAACCGAGATCGCCGGTGAGCGTGCCCAGCTTCGTCTCGCGGTACTTGGGCCCCGCCGAACTCAACTTGATGTACAGCAGCGGGTCTATGACGATCAAGGTCACGGTTGTCGGCGCGCCGCCGGCAGCGGTCATGTTCGGCACCGATATGGCGAGGTCGGCCGCCAGGTGGACGGGGTCCATGTCGCCTTCGATCGTGAAGCCATCGAGACTCTTGCTGGTCTTGAGGTTCGCCCAGCTGGGGTTGCCGGTGGCCTTGAGGGCCGCGGCCGTGACGGTGCCGCCGACTTCAATGTCGAGGTGGAACGACTTCCATGCAGGCCCCTCCGCGATGGCCAGATCGAACAGCGCGTCCGGATCGGCCGGCGTGGGTGTGGCGACGGCGGCGGTCGCGCGCGCGGCCGTTGATGGCGCCGGGGATGCCGCCGGCGAAGCTGCGCCGCCACCGGAACAACCGGCGACGATGAGGGCGAGCCCCGCCACAGTGGCCAGAACAGACCTGCCGATGCGCATCACCCAGCCACCTCCTCGAGTCGTGTACCCCCACTAGTTCGACCACCCCTCCGGCTTCGAATCCTACACGCTCGTGGTACACAGAAGGCGGCGGCGCCCGTACGATCCTGCCCAAACCCCGCGGCTCCCGGCCCCGCCAGGCGGCCTCGTCAACGTCGCGCTAACTCCGGTTCGGCCTAGCCGCCGAAGAGCCCGCCCAGGCCCCCGCCCAGCATGCCGCCGAGCGGCGACGACTCGTGGCCCTCCTCCTTCTCGATCTGCTCCAGGGCAACCACGATCGCCAGGGCGAACGGGGCTTCGAACCCTGGTGCGACCTGGATGCCGTAGGCGTCGTGGATCGTGAAGAACTGGCGCGAGGCGACGATGACGTCGGTGCCGTCCTTCTGGACGTGGAATTCGCGACCCGCCCAGTTGCCGATGACCTTCATCTGCCCGCCGTCGGCCGCCGTGATCGTGAATTTCTCGCCAAACATTGCCATCAGGGCCTTCTGGATCGTCGCAACGACCTTGTCGCCCTGTTTGACCTCGAAGGTCGTGTGGACGTGCGCGAGCGACTTGTTGATCTCGTACAGCTCCCGCCCAGATGTGTCCTTGAGGAGCAGCGAGCGCCGGAGCGCCACGAGCTTGCCTGACACCTCGAAGGCGTGATTCCCGTTGGACTCGTCGATCCATAGATCGCCGGTCAGTGAGATCAGCTTCTGGTTGAGCACGAACGTCTGCGAGATGGCCGGTTCGGCGGCGCCGCCGGCCGCTGCAGCGGCCACGAAAGGCGGCGCAGTCGAGTCGCTGGGAGCGGGTGCCACCTGCGGTCCGACGGGAGCGCCGCAACTGACACAGAACCTGGCTTCGCCGGCCAGGGCGGCGCCACACTGCGTGCAGAACATCGCCACGGTCCACCTCTTGCTGACGTGCAATGGGACGCCTGACAGTATGCGCGGGCCGCGCCGAATTGAGGCCGGCCCTGACACATTGCCAGTGGGACGGCTGCGGGATCGGCTGCCGGACCGCCCTCGCCGCATGCCGGCGGGGAGGGACATAATGGGACTATGACGTACGTTCCTGCAGCCACTCGCTACGACGCTATGCAGTACCGGCGATCCGGGCGGAGCGGGCTCCAGTTGCCCGCGATCTCGGTCGGACTGTGGCAGAACTTCGGGCACGCCCGGCCGATCGACAGCCAGCGTGCCGTCCTCCGCCGCGCCTTCGACCAGGGCATCACCCATTTCGACCTGGCCAACAACTACGGCCCGCCTTACGGCTCGGCGGAAGAGAACTTCGGTCGAATCCTCGCCACCGACCTGCGCGGCTACCGGGATGAGCTGATCGTCAGCACCAAGGCCGGCTACGACATGTGGCCCGGACCATACGGGAACTGGGGCTCGCGCAAGTACCTTCTTGCGAGCCTCGACCAGAGCCTCGGCCGGATGGGCCTCGACTACGTCGACATCTTCTACTCCCACCGCTACGACCCCGAGACGCCGCTCGAGGAGACGATGGCCGCCCTCGACGCCGCGGTCCGGCAGGGCAAGGCCCTCTATGCCGGGATCTCGTCGTACTCGCCCACGCACACGCGAGAGGCTGCGGCCATCCTTCGTAAGCTCGGCACGCCGCTGACCATCGCCCAGCCGTCCTACTCGATGCTCAACCGCTGGATCGAGGGCGGTCTGCTCGACGCTCTCGGCGAGGAAGGGGCCGGCTGTATCGTCTTCTCGCCCCTCGCCCAAGGGCTGCTGACCGGCAAGTACCTCGGCGGCGTACCGGCAGGCTCGCGGGCCGCGGCCGGTGGCTCCCTTTCGCCCGATTTCCTCGGCGACGACATTCTGGCCAAGGTGCGTGCGCTCGCCGGGATCGCGAAACGCCGTGGACAGAGCCTGGCGCAGATGGCGCTCGCCTGGACGCTGCGCGACCCGCGAGTGACCTCGGCGGTCATCGGAGCGGGCAGTGTTGTCCAGCTCGACGAGAACCTCGCCGCGCTCGGCAACCTGGAGTTCTCCCCGGCCGAGCTAGCCGAAATCGACCGCTACGCGACGGAGAGCGGGATCAACCTCTGGGCGGCGTCCAGCGAAGCCTGAGGCAGGAGGCCGAGAACGGGGCCGGGGACCGAGGTCTTCGGGGCCCGGCCCCTTGCGTCTCCGGAGCCTACTCGTAATAACCCCTGATATCGACGATGACCTGCGTCTTGGCGCCCGTGGTGTCGCCGGCGACGAGCGTTAGTCCGGCAGGGCTCCGACGCTATCATCGACCGCTGCCATGACCGATCCACCAATTCTCGACGACCTGAAGCGGCTCGCTGACAGCGAACTGGTCCGGCGAGTTCTCGACGCAGAGGACATCGACTCTGACCAGCGCTGGCGTGCGATCGCCGAACTCCACGGCAGAGGCAGCCGGGCAACCTTCGATCTCGCCGCGGAGTTGTGCCGGTCGACCGACCCGAGACGCGTCTGCGACGGACTCGACATGCTCTCGCAGTTCGGCACTCCCGAGCGGGTGTGCCAGGAGGACGCCAGGCGGATCATCCGCGACTGCCTCACCCCGGACCGACCGGTTGGGGTTCTGGTTTCGGCGGCTTCCGCTGCCGGCCATCAGGCCGACGACGTCGCCGTCCCGCTCCTGGTCAGACTGGCAGGACATCCCAGCGCTGAGGTCCGCCATTCGGTCGCTTGTGCACTCGGGGGACGACCGGGGGCCGAAGTGGTCCCGACGCTCATGGGTCTGATGACCGACGTCGACGCCGATGTCCGCGAATGGTCGACCTTCGGGCTGGCGAGGCTTCGTCAGGATGACTCCCCCGAAATCCGCTCGGCCTTCTGGGCTCGCATCGAAGATCCGGACCTGGACACACGCTGGGAGGCAATCGCCGGGCTGGCCGTCAGAAACGTGTTCGAAGTCAGGGCCTGCCTGGAGACCGAGTTGCGCAGGGCGGCGGAAGTCGAGAACGATTGCTTTCCGCTGTTGGAAGCCGCGCACGCGTTCCTCGACCCAACGCTGAATCCCTTACTCGCACCGTTGGACCACGACCTGGCATGGGTGCTGGATCCGGACGACGCCTAGCTCGAGGGCCCGCCCGAGGATGTAACGCTCGGCGCTGAGGCCATGGATGCGCGTCGACCTCGGCCGACTGGGAGGGTTCCCATCCTCGAAACCCTGCCGGATCGAGTCTAGGCTCGGAGATCGGGCATGGGAATCTCGTGCTCGACTTTGAGAGGCCACGACTGAAGGAGCACCGAAATGACCGATTTGCACGCCAAGGGCACTACCAACAAGGCCAAGGGTCAAATCGAGGAAGGTCTCGGCAAGTTGACCGGCGACAGGCGCGAGGAAGCCAAGGGCAAGGTCAAGCAGGTGGAAGGCAGTGCTCAGCAGAGCGTGGCCGACATCCAGAACGCCGGCCGGAACCCTTCGAACCGGCGATAAGTCGCGAATGGCATGCATCCGCCGGCCTGATCTGGAAGACGAGGGCAATCGTCCCTCGTCCACTGGCAGTGTCCAATAGAGGAAGCGTCACCATGGGCATCATCGCTTGGATCGTCCTCGGGGCGATCGTCGGGTTCATCACGAACATGATCATGGGTGGTTCGGAAGGCGTCATCGCCACGATCATCCTGGGCATCGTCGGTGCCGTCGTCGGCGGCTATCTGGCCGGCACGGTCCTGGGAATCGCTGACGTCACCGGCATCAACCTCGAAAGCATCGTCGTCGCTGTCATCGGTGGCGTGCTGGTGGTGGCGGCCTACCGGCTGCTCGTCGGCCAACGCTCCTCCGGTCAAGCATAGGGTTTGGCCTCGGCAGCTCCGGAGGCGGTCGGGGGCACTGTTACGGACTACCGGACTATTTGCTCCATACCGCCAGGTTCCGCCGGCGCTCCGAGTTCAGAATGTCATTCGCTCGCGATCACGCGTGACTGAACCTCGACGCGGGCACGTCGTATGTGACAAGCGCGCGGTTCGCGGTGATCCGCTCTTCGCTCAGCGTGCGGCCCGTAGTCCGGTCCACCGTGCGACGCCAGATCTCGTTCTCCCTGAACACGCGCCCGTCCGGGTCGTGGACGAACCGGTGCTCGCGCTCCTGCACGTGGTACGAAAGCGGCCACGGTCGGTCGGCGCGGATCTGGCCGCACAGCTCGGTGTCGGTCAGCCAGACGCGCAGCTGGAGCGACATGTCGGTCGGGTTCCGCAGCCGCAGGTCGCCGTAGTTGAAGAAGACGGTCGCCCCGCTGCCGAAGGGCAGCACGCGCCGGTCGTCCGGGAATGCGTCGAAGCCGTGACGATTGTGCTCGACGACCTCGAACGGCGCGTGCAGGGCCATCCAGTACAGCAGGTTCGACAGCTGGCACAGGCCGCCGCCGGTGGCGACGCGGACCTGGCCGCGCGCGAGCACTAGGCCATCGACGAAACCCCGACGGGCCGACGGCTCGCCGACCCGGTTCCAGAACGAGAAGACTTCTCCCGGGTCGAGCACGAGGCCATCCACGGGGCGGACCGCGAGCCCGAGGTTGACGATCTTGGTCTCCTGCAGCCGCGGGTCTGCGTCGCCGAGTTTCCGGCGGAGGACGGACGAGTGGCGAACCAGGACGTGGGGCAGAGGATCGGGATCCTGCCGCGCCGCGAACCGCATGTGCCGATCCGAAAGCTGACGGGCGAGTCGGAGCTGCGCGACGCGGGCTTCGTAGACCGCGGGATGGAGGTCGGAAAGCAACATGCGGGCATCTCGGTAGTGCGAAGCCGGCGGGCCAGCGGTGGCGCCGTAGCTCTCGACGGTCGCACTGTCAAGCGGACGGCTTCCCGACACTTGTTGTGGCGCACTCGGCTTCAGCTTGGCGAGAGCGGCGAAGGCAATCGACCTAATCGGCGACGCGACCACGCAGCCGTTTGCGGGAGCACCAGTGCTGATGGGACGGCGAGCAACGAGCCTCCTGGGCGCGGCTCCGTCGCGGCGACCCGACCCGTGCAGAAGGCGTATGTTGTGAGCGTTAGACCCGCACGAAGGTGGCAGCGCTCGGTATGGGGTTCTTGAGACGGTTGGTGAGTAACAGCGGGCGGGCGGCTTCCGTGCCAGACGCAGAGCAGTGGCCGCCGCCCGGCCCGATCACGACCTGGCCGGTCGGGGAATCCTTCAACGCCAAGTTGGCTGCAGTGGTGTTCCAGCCCAAGGACAAGGCGACAGTCGAGGTTTCGGGCGATTCTCGCTACCAGGACATCTTGGAGAGCATCGCCGGTGGCCGGACCACCAATGGCGCCCGAAACCCCGATCAGGTCGCGACCCTCCTGCCGGAGCCGTCGAGCGCGCCGGGCCCCGATGCGGTCAGAGTCGTGATCGTCCCGACGAGGTCGGGCCAGCCCTGGGGGAAGGTTGGCTATCTTTCCCAAGAAGATGCTGCACGGTATCGGCCGGTCATCGACCGAGTGGCATCCATGGGGAAGGTGACCGCCTGCCACGTGTCGCTGGCGGGTGGGTGGGATCGCGGCCCCGAGGACCGTGGAGACATCGGCGTCACGCTGCACCTGGACGCGCCGGCAAATCTGATGCTGGAGTTGGACAAGAAACTTGGGGCCTGATCCCCGCCGGCCGTCACCCCGGTCTTGCCAGCCCTGGGATTGGCCCCGGTCCATTGGGCTCACCTTGGTGTCCCATCCGGAGCGACGCCGACGACGATTGGAGTGAGAGAATTCCTCGTATGAGACTTCGACGCACCGCGGTACTCGCCCTTGGGGCGACGGTTCTTGCCTACGCCCTCTACCACCGCACCGACGCGTACCGTCGCGGCAATCGCCTCTTCTACTCCGACGGCCGCCCCAATCGGGCCGGACGCCTGTTCGGCAGCTTCTGGGTAGCTCTCTCCGACCGCGGGCTCACGCCGTCATACATGGTGACGCTCGAGACAGTAGGAAGTCGGAGCGGTAAGGTCCGCGCGGTCCCCATCGTTCTGGGCGAACACTACGGCGAACGCTACGTCGTCTCGATGCTCGGGGAGCAGTCCCCATGGGTCGGCAACGTCCGAGCAGCCGGCGGCCACGCCGTCTTCCGCCACGGTACCCGCACTCCGGTGCGCCTGGTGGAGGTCCCTGTCCCGGAGCGTCCGGCAATCCTGAAGGCCTACCTCGCTCGAGCGGTGGGTGCGCGCCCGCATATCACGGTCGATCCGTCCGCGCCGATCGAGGACTTCGCCGGCGTATCTGCCGACGTGCCGGTCTTTCGTGTGGAGCAAGCCCGGTAGAGTCCAGGTGCGGTGCTCGTGACAGCCCGGGGGCTGGTGGCGTGGCGCTCGGCGAGCACACGGCCACCCCGGCCACGAGTGACCTAGTCTTAGCGTCGAGGCCGGACCGGGCCATTGACGCGAGCGACCCTCACCGTGACGATTTGGGCCAGGGTGCCTTCAAGCTGCCAATCAGGCGGCTGAGCGGCACCCAAGTGAGGTCGATGTGGGGCGAAACCACCTGGCACTGTTGCTGTTTGTGCCCGTCGCCATGGCAGCCTGTGGCTCGGCACCGACCCAAACGGGCACCCCGGCGTCCGGGGCTTCGGGCTCACACGACGCGGCTTCGGTCTGCGCCAACAGGCCGGCCGGATCGACACAGCTGTCAAACCAGGGCATTTCCATGATCCCCACTCTCGCCACGGGCGACCTTGTCCTGGTAGGGACGGCGCCGTCGGCCGCCGCCGACTTCCACCGAGGCCAGATTGTCACGTTCGGCAGCCCGGATGGCTCCCCCGGCCTGTTCATCAAGCGCATCGTCGGGTTGCCTGGGGAGAAGGTGGACCTCGCGGACGGTGCCGTGGAGATCAACGGTCAGGCGGTCGACGAACCCTACCTCTCGGCAGGCACGAAGACCGAGGCAATGGCGGGGACGTCGAGCTGGCAGCTCGGTCCCGCGGACCTGTTCGTGCTCGGGGACAACCGCTCTTCTTCGAATGACTCGAGGATGTTCGGGCCGATCACAATTTCATCCGTGAAGGGACACGCGCTCGCGATCTGCTCCCCAGCCCCGCGAGTCGCCGGCTTGCCGTAGGTCGCGCCGACCCATTTGCGCAGAGGCGGCCGCACCACGATCAAGCCGTCGTGTCGGCCTCCGATAGCCCGCCCCTTGTCGAATCGTAAGCCCGAGCGGGGGATCGCCTAACCTTTGGCGATGGCACGATCATGGCTCCCCACGTGGGCGTGGCGATCCCTTCCGCTTTGTCTGGCAGCGATCGTGACCGCGTCGTGCGCGACGACGACGGTTCCGACGTCTACCGGGCCGGGCGCCACGGACGGCTCGAGTCCGACACGCGAGAGCTCGGCCACCTGCGCCCCGGACGCCCTGGCCAACATGACCGAAGAACAACGAGTTGGGCAGCTCTTCGTGCTCGGAATCCAAGGCGATCGCCTTTCGGCTGCCGAGACATCCGCCATCGAGACCAACCACATCGGGTCGACGTATCTGGTCAACTCACGAACCGGTGGAGTCGCCGGCGTTCGGACGCTTACGAGTTCCATCCAGGCACTCGCGACCGGCGCGAATACCGACGGTGTCGGCTTCTTCGTTGCGGCCGATCAGGAAGGCGGGCAGGTCCAGCGCCTGAGCGGCCCGGGCTTCGACAGGATCCCATCGGCCCTCGTTCAGGGCCAGATACCGACTGCGACTCTTCAGGCAGACGCAGCCACATGGGGCCAGGAGCTGCTGGCTGCTGGGGTCAATCTCGATCTCGGACCGGTCATGGACGTGGTGCCGCCCGGGTCGGACGCGATCAACGAACCGATCGGGGCGTTGCAGCGCGAATACGGCCACGACCCCACGACCGTCGGCGACCACGGCGCGGCGGTGGTACGTGGCATGGCCCACGCCGGCGTCGCCACCACGCTGAAGCACTTCCCGGGCCTGGGGCGAGTCGCCGGCAACACGGACACGACCGCCGGAGTGGTCGACTCCGCAACCACGTCCAACGACGCGTATCTGGCGGCCTTCGAGACCGGCATAGAGGCCGGGGCGCCCCTGGTGATGGTCTCGCTCGCGACCTATGCGCTCATCGATCCCGATCACCAGGCCGCCTTCTCCTCGACGATCATCCAGACGCTGTTGCGTGGCCGGCTCGGCTTCAAGGGCGTGGTCGTCTCCGACGATCTCGGAGCGACGGCCGCCGTCTCCTCTCTCGCCCCCGGCATCCGAGCGACCGAATTCATCGGGGCGGGCGGGGACCTGATCCTCGTCGGAGGCGTCGACCCGGCAGCTGAGATGGCCGCGGCCGTCCTGAGTCGAGCCCGGTCGGACACGCTCTTCGCGACCCAGGTCGACGCGGCCGCCCTCCAGGTTCTTGAAGCCAAGGCAAACTACGGGCTTCTTTCCTGCGGTTGAGGCGTACCGTTTTCAACCCAAGGGTCCACTGAGCCCCGACAGGAAGGCCCACATCCGCCACCCAGGGATCGGCGATCTACCCCGGCCGGCTTCCGGGCGCTCCAGGCCCCTGCCTTTCGGCCAAGGCCGCGGCGTCACGGGTAAGGCGGGAGGAACTCCGTCGGATCGCGTTCGGACGGGTCGTCGTGGGCGACCGGGACATGAGGCAGGTCGTGTGGACGCCGCCGGCCAGGCCGTTCTTCGAACAACAGCGGGATTGGTACCCCCAACCGGATTCGAACCGGTGATCTCAACCTTGAAAGGGTCGTGTCCTGGGCCTCTAGACGATGGGGGCGCGGCGCGAACGGGAGTGTACCAGGGGATGCGGTCGGCGCGGCGCCGGGCGAGGCGGAGGAGGGCCGGCCGGAGCCGCGGCGGCTCAGAAGCCCAGGGCCAGAACGAGCACGAGGCCGCCGGCGAAGGAGGCGAAGGCAATGATGGCCGCCGTGCCGCCGATGAAGGCCAGCACGAACGCCCGCAGGGTGCGACCGTCGGAGCCGGCCCTGTAGGTCGCGACGCCGCACACGATCGAAATAGCAACGTAGCAGAGGCCGGCGACGAACGCGCCCGAGCTCAGGACGGCGATCGGGGCGGTGCGGCGCTCGAGCTCGTAGCCCAGGAATCCGGTCGAGCCGATTGCGGCGAGGGTGAGGATGACGAGCGCGGGGGGTGTCCGCTTGATGCGCTCGGCCAGCGAGAGTTTCGGCTGGTCCTCGTCAGGTTCGGCGTCCTCGGGCTCCTCGTCGGCAAATGCGTCGGCGTCGGCCAGGCTGTCGTCGACGAGCGTCTCGTCGGCGGGGCGCGCGGGCCGGGCGTAGGGCGATGGCGGCGCGATCGGCGTGGCCGGCGCGGCTGCCGCGAGCGGCGCGGCGAGCGGCGGGGCCGCCGGCACAACGGGCGCCACGGGGGCCGCCGG
>CAZGUS010000002.1:46540-63586 GCA_964529245.1 uncultured Anaerolineaceae bacterium | reverse complement strand
CGCGCAGCTCGTTGATCTCGGCCTGCTGCGGGTCGTCCTCGCCGAGCTCGCGCTGGATGGCCTTGAGCTGCTCGCGCAGGATGTACTCGCGCTGGGTCTTGTCCATCTCGGACTTGACCTCGGACTGGATCTTGCCCTTGAGCTCGAGGATCTCGATCTGGCGGCCCAGGAAGTTGGAGACGATCTTGAGCCGCTCCAGCACGTCCGACATCTCGAGAAGCTGCATCCGCTGCTCCGTCGAGAGATCGGGGCTGTAGGCGACCATGTCGGCCAGAAGGCCGGGCTCGGTGATGTTGCGCGCGGCCACGGCCGCTTCCGGCGGCACGGGCGCGCCGTTGGCGACGTATTGCTCGATCTGGGCCTGGACGGTCCGCATCAGGGCCTGGACCTCGATGCCGTCGGGCGTCACGTCGGGCAGCTCTTCGACGCGGACGATGATGTACGGGCTGGTCTGGACGAAGCCCAGGACCTTGAGCCGGCCCTGGCCCTGGACGATGGCTCGGACGGTGCCGTCCTGGAGCTGCACGACCTGGGCGATCTTGGCCAGCGTTCCGACCGAGTACAGCTCGGCCGGGTCCTCGATTTCCTCGCGCTCGGCCTCGCGCTGAGTGACGAGCGCGATGGGGCCGCTCGCGGCCGTTGCCGCGTTGAGCGCGGCTACGCTCTTGTCCCGTCCCACCTGGAGCGGAACGATCATCTCCGGGAAGATGACGGTCTCTCGCAGGGCGACGAGAGGGAGTTCCCGAACACCCGGCACGTGGACCTGCTGTTCGTCTTTCTTGGGGTCCTCGCCGTCCTGGACGATGTCGTCGCCCTTTTCGGCCGGCCGGTCAGTCATTGGAGTCTCCTGATCGAGTCGTGGTCACGCGCGTGGCCACTATACGGGTGATGGGTTGCCTGATCGGTTGCGCCGGCATTTCGGCGTAGCCCCCGGTCCGGGCCCCGTCCGAGCCGTCGTAACCATCTCCGTCGGGAGTGGTTTCGGCGACGCGGCGGTTCTCTGTGTCGGTGGATTCACCCGATTGGGGCTGACGAGCCGCAGCGGCTGCGCCGGCCTCACGGGCCCGGTTGTCGTCGAAGAGGGCTTCCAGGATTCGAGTCTGCAATCTCTCCTCGAGTTCGAATAGCAGCTTCACGCCGGCGAGGTTGACGCCCCTCTCCTGAGTCAGGCGCCGGATCCAGAGGATCCGCCGGATGTCGTTCTCGGAGTAGAGGCGGATGTTCGTCGGCGTTCGGGCGGGCGAGAGCAGGCCCTCGTCCTCGTAGATCCGCAGGGTTCGCGGGTGGGCCTGGACGAGGCCTGCCGCGACGCTGATCACGAAGCAGGGGCGCTCGGGATCACGCTGGAAACGTCGATCGGACACGGTCTACCTACTTCGTCCCGACCGCGGCCGGCTGCGACGGCTGGGCCTCGGTGGGGGCGATCTTGATCTGGCGCGGTTTGGCCTTCTCGGCCTTGGGGAGGCGAAGAGTAAGCACCCCGTCCTCGAATGTCGCTGAAGCCTTGTCGGCCTCGAGTCCGTCGGGCAGCGTCAGCTTCCTGCTGAACGAGCCGCGCCTGATCTCCTGGATGAGGGCCGAGCCCTCCACGTCCTTGCGGGCGGCGCGGGTCTCGCCGGCGATCGTGAGGACGTTGCCCTCGACCGTGATGTCGACCTCTTCCGGCTTGACGCCGGGCAGGTTGGCCTCGACGACGAGCTCCTGGTCCGTGGCATACACGTCCAGGGCGACGATCTGCTGATCGCCCCAAGTCCATGTTCGCGGATTCACGAAGCTCTCCTCGAACAGGCGGTCCATCGCCTGTCTCAGCGAAAGCAGGTCGCCGAAGGGGGCGGAAGTTCGGCGTATGAGCGTCATCTGAGCACCTCCAACCGGCCGGGTCCTGACAATCTGGCGACCCACGGCGGGCCTGACCGACCGACCGAACGACGCACCCGGACCATAAAACCTTGACAATGGTGTTGTCAAGTGTGCTGTCTAGGTGGGAACCCTTATACCTGGCAACGGTTGCGTCAGGCGGGCCGCCCGGCCACCCGGCGACGCCGGCCGGCATCGGGGAGAGCCCGCCCTCTCCGGCCCGTGCGTCGCTCATAATGCGCCGGTCCGGTGGCGCTCCTGAAACTGAGCCAGGCGGCTCGCACCGTAACCTGCAGGAGGGCACGCGCAGCGTGGCGCAGATCCGTCGAGAGCAACCTGAAGACGTCCTCTCGATCCGAGAGGTCAACGACCGGGCCTTCGGGCGGGGTAGCGAGGGCGCGGTCATCGAGATACTGCGCGGCGCATGCGAGAGCCTCATATCGCTCGTGGCTGTGGTCGATGGCCGCCTCGTCGGGCACATCCTTTTCAGCCCGGTCGAGCTCGAGGCGGATGACGGCACAACTGTCCGGGGCCTGGGCCTTGCGCCGCTGGCCGTGCTGCCCGAGTGGCAGATGCAGGGGATCGGGACCGAGCTGGCCAGGGCCGGGCTGGCCGCCATCGCGGAGACGACGTGCCCCTTCGTGGTCGTGCTCGGACACTCCGGCTATTACCCGCGCTTCGGGTTCGAGAAGGCCTCCAGCCACGGCATCCGGTGCCAGTGGCACGTTGCGGAGGAAGCGTTCATGGTCCTGGTCCTGGACGTCGAAGCGATGCGCGGTGTCTCGGGCGTGGCCCGATACCGGGCCGAATGGGACGCGGCCACGTAGACCTCCCGCTCAAGCCCGCGTCGGGACGATCGGCATGGTCCGAAATCGCCCTTGCAGTCGTCCCGCGCAGATTGCAGACTTTCGGCGTGGTCGCTGGGGGTGCCCGACTGCGGGCGCGGCGATCTGTCCAGGGGATAGATGGCGAGCAAGAACGGCAACCTGACAGCGGGCTCGGCGCAGGCCGACGAGACGGCCAGCTGGGTGGCGGCCGCCGAGCGGTTCGTTGCCGGGGCACCACCGGCTCGCGCCCCCAAACTGGACTTCACCTGGCGCAGCCTGAGCGAGGTCGACCTCATCGTCGACGTGCTCGCGGCCTGCGAGAGCCCCCTCGCCCTCAAGACCCGCATGGAACTGGCTGCGTACGTGGGCGAGGTGCTCGTGCGGCAGTTCGGAGGCCGCTGGGCGACGGGCGAGCATTTCGGCGACGTGCTGCCCCCGGAGGCCGCGTCCAAGAAGTCGAAGGCGAAGCCCGAGCCGGCCCAGCCGACTCGCATGGTCGAGAAGCGGCTCGACGGCGGCGAGGCGCTTCAGCACCAGGTTTTCGAGCAGAGCCGGGCCTGGTCCGTCGAGAGCGGCGTCGTGGGCCCTACCGGCAACGTCGACGGACCGGCGGCGATGATGCGGCTGGCCGCCGACGCGTTCGTCAAGTCGGCCGGCTCGAACGGCGTGGCCTGGCTCGACTACTCGCCCGAAAGCGCCATACGGCTCGACGAACTGATCGACGAATGGTGGCCGGCTGCCCCGGCCAAGGATTCCTACGAGTCGATGGTTCCGGCCATGGGCGCGTACGTGGGCGAAGTCTTGATCCTGAACACCGGCGCGCACTGGATCCGCCACCCCAATGAGGGCTACGGCGTCGAGTTCAACGGCCAGGTCGCCTTTCCGATGGATCAGGTCTCAAAGCGTTTCGAGCTCGGGCCGGAGCACGCCATCGCCCAGTTCTACCGCGAGACCTCGATCGACTGGCTGTCCCACCAGCGGGAGGCACCGGCCGCCGAGCAGCCCGCGACGGCCAGGAAGGGCGGGCTCTTCGGCCGAAGACGCGACTGACGGACGCGGCTGCTCGGCGGCCGTCCGCCCGGCCGGAGATCGTCCCGCGTCGTAGCGTCAGGCCGTCGCTTCGTCCTCGCCCAGCAGGATCCGGTGCAGTTCGGACTCGCATTCTGTGCGCCCGATGCCGATAACCTTGTCGCCCTCGCGCAGCTCCGTGTCGGAGCGAACCGACATGGCTCGCTCGTCGCGAATGACGGCGAAGATCGAACAGCCGTCGGGCAGCGACAGGCTGCCGGCCGCGCGGCCCACCGCCGGCGAGCCTTCGCGCAGCTGAGCTTCGACAAGCTCGAGCTCGCCGCCGCCCAGCACGGCCAGGTGGAGCAGCTCGTGAACCGGAATGTCCGCCTCGATCGAGCCCAGGATCATGCGCGTCGGCGACACGATTTCGTCCACGCCCAGGTGCTTGAACAGGCTCTCGTTCTTGGGGTTGTTGACCCGGGCGATCGTCCGCGGCACGTCGAAATGGTGCTTGGCCATCTGGCAGATGACGAGGTTGTCCTCGTCGTCGCCGGTGACCGCAGCCACGATGTCGGCCCGATTCGCCCCGGCCTCGCCGAGGTACTTGCCCTCGCAGCCGTCGTGAGGGATGACGATCGATCCGATTTCCTCGGTTACCTGCGAGGCGCGGGTCCGGTCGCGCTCCATGATCGCGACCTCATGGCCCGATTGGATGAGCTCGCGGGCCAGGAAGTATCCGACCTTGCCGGCGCCTACGACGATGACGAACACGTCTGCCTCCTACCCGCGCTCAGCCGCGCCACCGGCGGAAGCCAAGGCGCTGCGCCTTGACAGAATCGGTTTCATCATCGGCGTGCTCACCATCGGCAGTGTGAGCGTGCGCAGCGCCCGTCCCGGATGGATGCGGGACCTGAGCTGTCGACTCGCCCGACACGCGCAGGCCGCGGGACGTCGGATGCGGATGCTGGTGGCCGGGTGTTTCGGGTGTGTCGATGCCGGGGCCGGTCGACATCGGCAGATTCAGGTACTTGGCCACAGTGTCGACAAGGAGGTTCGTCCGGCACAGCGTCACGACTCCCAGCTCCGCGTAGGCCGCGGCCCGGACCGGGTCGTTGATCTTGGCGATCACCTGCGGGATACCGATCGACTCGGTGGCGACCTGGGCGGCCATCACGTTCCTGTTGTCGCCTTCGGTGAGCGACAGGAATACGTCGGCCCCGTCCGCACCGCCCCGTCGCAGAACCTCCGGATCCGTCCCGTCGCCCCTTATCGCGGCGCCCTTGAACGTCTCCGGCAGGCGGTCGAAAGCGGCGGTCTTGACGTCGAAAATGATGACCTCGTGGCCGTCCGCGTCGAGGTTCTCGGCCAGCGTCGAACCGACGCGCCCGCAGCCCACGATCACGATCTTCATCGAGACTCCTCGCCCATCGGCTCACGCACCACCCACACGGCGCAGGGGGCGTTCTTCAACGCGTACGGCACCGCCCGCCCGATGGCAAAGTCGCCGCCGAAGCGGGTTCGGTAGGGCAGGCCGAGTATAAGGAGGTCCGCTTCGCGCGACGCGGCCTCGTCGACGATTGCCGCCCCGACGTCGCGCGCCTGAACGAGCACCGATTCCAGCTTGCCGTGCATCGATTCGGCGATGCCCTCCGCCGCGTCGAGGACGCGCTGGGCATCCTCGGAGCGCTCGGCCACGTCGGCGTCGAGCGGCTGCGTCCAGTCGAGTTCGACGACGTGCACCGCAATCAGCTCGGCGTGAGTGTGGCGGGTCACCTCGAGAGCCAGACGTACGATCCAGGCGTCGATCGAGCCGCCGCTCAAGGCGATGACGGCGCGCCGGAAAACGGGCGTATTCGCCTCGGGCACCTGACCTCCGTTCTCGACCCCCATTGTCGCGGTTGGGCCGCATCCGCCCGCGAACGATACCACCGCCGGCCCGGGGGGAAGGGAGCCGGAGGTCGGCATGACCGGCGGCCGTCACCTGCCGCCTCGTCGGCCGTTCGGCCCCCCGATCCGGACCAACGGACACGGTTGGGCCGAACTCGGGGACCGGATGTCAGCGCGGCAGCAAGCCTTCCGCTCGCCGCCGAACCTGCGCGGCGCAAAGAGCCCAGGCGGCCCAGACGCAAGCTGCCCAGCCGCCGACGGCGACGATGTGCTCGGCGGGAGCCTGTACCGCAAGCACGTCGAGGACCGTGATAGGGCCGAGTGATGCGGGAGGCTCGAGCCGCTCGAACGTCGCTCCGGGAGCGAGCAGCCGAGCCTTGGCCCTTGCCGACGCGACGCCGTCGAAGCCGAACTCCAGCGACAGACACAGCCCGACGAGGTGGACCCAAACCGACTGGCTCGCCTGGCGACCGGGGACGCCGGGATGCTGGGCCATGTAGACGTCGACGGAGAGCATGCGGGCCTCCGCCAGCGCGCCGGACGTCTGGAGCCCGATCAGCTCGGTGTAGGCGGCCCAGCATCCCGGCGCTGCGCCGACGTAGAGATGGTCCGAGCGGAGTTCCCGCACGACCGGCACGATCGCGCCGCAGCCCCGGCAGCGCTCGGTGCCCGTCATCTCGTCGACGGCCTTCGCGTCAGCGGGGCTTGCCGTGGTCGGCGGCGATGAGCGTCCCGGCGGGCTGCTCGGCTGCTGCGGCGCCGCTCCGGGAGTCGTCTCGGCGGTACGGCACGTTGATGACGACCGTGTGCGCCCGGCCGAGCAGGGCGGCTCGGAGCTGCTTGGCCGCCTGGTTGTAGAGCATCCGCTCCCACCAGCTGCGGGCTACGTACTCCGGGATCAGAACGAACGTGATGGGCGACTCCTGCTGATCCGGCCACGACCGGTCGAGCACGTCTAGGTAGGCGACCACCGGAGCGATGAGGGCTCGGTAGGGCGATTCCACGAGCACCAGGGGCACATCCGGCACTGCCTGGGTCCACAATTCGCGGATCGAATCGCTCCGCTTGGGATCATCCGAGACGTACACGGCGCGAATGTCCGTCGTGATCGAGCGAGCCACGTTGAGCGCCTGGACGACTGCCCGGTTGACGCCCGAGATCGGGATCACGACGCGGTTGTGGCGGTGCGGCTGCGGGATCGCGGCGCCGGGACGCATCGTCAGCTGGCGCGCCGACGAGGCGTACTGATGGCGGACGAACATCATCATCGCGATCAGGGCCGGGATGAAGATCAGCACCATCCACGCCCCGTTGAAGAACTTCTCCGAGGCCACGACCAGGAAGACGACGCCGGTCAGGATCGCGCCGAAACCGTTGACGACGCTTCGCCAGGCCCAGCCCGAGCTCCGTTCCTTGCGCCAGTGGATGACCATGCCCGCCTGCGACAGGGTGAAGCAGACGAACACGCCGACTGAGTAGAGCGGGATCAACGCGTCGACGGAGGCGTTGAAGGCGTAAAGCATCACGATCGCGACCGCGGCCAGGACGACGATTCCCCAGGAAAACGCGAGCCGGTCGCCGCGGAAGGCGAACTGGCGCGGCATGCAGTCGTCCTGGGCGAGGATCGCCGCCAGGCGCGGGAACGCATTGAAGCTCGTGTTGCAGGCCAGGAAGAGGATCAAGGCGGCGCTCACCTGCAGCAAGATGAACAGGAAGTTGCCGCCGAAAACGGCGCTGCCGACCTGTCCGAGGACGGTCGGACCCTGGGCGGTCGTGGCCATGACGCCGTACTGGAGCCCGACGAAGGTCAGCCCGATGAAGATGGTGCCCAGGATGATGGCCATCAGGATCAACGTGTTGGCGGCGTTCTTGGCCTCCGGCGGCTTGAACGCAGGGACGCCGTTGGCTATCGCCTCGACGCCCGTCAGGGCTACCGACCCGCCGGCGAAGGCCTTGAGCAGCAAGAGCATGGTGAAGGCTTGAACCCCTGGCTGCTCCGCGAAGGGCGGGGCGCTGAGATGGTGAGCGGCGCCGCTGGCGGTGTTGACGAGGCCAACGCCGATGGTGAGGAGGGCCATCCCGATAAATAGATAGGTGGGAATGGCGAAGATGTTGCCGGACTCGCGCAGGCCGCGGAGGTTGGCCGCCGTCACCAGGATGATGATCAGCGCTCCGAGCTCGACCTTGTACGGCGCGATCGCCTCGAACGCCGTCGCCAGGTTCGCCAGGGCCGAGGCACTGGAGACGGCGACGGTCATCACGTAGTCGACCATCAGCGCCGCGGCTGCGATAAGGCCGAAGTTGGGCCCGAGGTTCTCGCGGGCGACGACATAAGCGCCCCCGCCTGAGGGGTAGCCGCGGCAAACCTGGCGGTAGCTGAAGGCGACGATGGTCAGCATCAGGGCGATCGCGGCCGCCACTGCAATCGACCAGGTCATCCAGGCCAGTCCAGCCAGCACCAGGACGCGCAGGATCTCGTCGGTGGCGTAGGCCGATGACGAGATGGCGTCCGAACTGAAGATGGGCAGGGCCAGCTTCTTGGAGAGCCGCTCCTCTATGTCCTGAGCGGTCGAAAGGGGCTTCCCGAAGACGAAGCCCCGAACGCGGGCCAGGCGCCGTCCGAACGCGGTCGTGGGCGCGCTGGCGGCGGCCTTGGCGATCATCACGCCCGCCCCGGCGTAGCGGAAGTACGCGGAGTGCGGCCGATCGACCACTACGCGCCGGTCGCCGAGCTTGCGTCCCCGGAGCGGTGAGTTGGGAGCGGTCATCGACCGACGTTTCCTCTTCGAAGCGGGCTCAGATGGGCGATGGGTAGGGCCGCGTCCGAACCGGCGGTGGACCGGTTCCGGAGCCGGCCGCGGACCGGCTCGGCGCTGGTCCGCACCCGACGAGCGGCGGGTCCGCCCGGGTCGATGAGTCCCGCAGGATAGCCTCGTCGAACCGGTGAAAGGCTAGCACGACGCCCGAGGCCCGGGTTCGCGCACGCGTCCACAATCGCGCCGCTCTTCGGCCGTCAGTCAGTGGCCGAGGGTCAGCCGTCGAGCCAGACGCGGCGGCAGGCCGGCCGCGACGATGGCCGCCTGCGTGGCCTCGACGTCGTACTCGACACGATGCCAGGTCACCCGGCCGGCGTCCGTGTCGATCACCAGATAGCTGGCTCTCGGGTCGCCGTCGCGGGGCTGGCCGACGCTTCCGGGGTTGAGGATCATGCGGCGGCCGTCGAGCGCGAGGTCGGTCCGGCCGTCGACATGGACCGCCTTCATTCGCCCGCCCGACTCCCGATAGACAATCGGAAGGTGGGTGTGGCCGACCAGGCAGTACGGGGTGTCGAAGGCGGATAGGTTGGCCTGAGCCACGTCTTGCGAGGCGACGTACTCCCAGATCGGATCGCTCGGGCTGCCGTGTGCCAGCGTGAAGTCGGAGCCGTCGGGTACGCGGCGCTCCGGAAGGCCGGCAAGAAAGAGCCGCGTCCGCTCGTCGATCCGGGTGCGGGTCCACTCCATTGCCCGGAACCCGTCCGGGTTGAAGAACTCGATGGAGTCGCCGCCGCCCGCGGCGTCGTCGTGGTTGCCCCTGACCCCGATGGTGCCGGCGGCGCGCAGCCGGTCGACCACCGCCTGCGGCCGCGGGCCGTAGCCGACGATGTCGCCGAGATGCCAGACGGCGTCGACCTCGCCGAGCCCGCCCAGGACCGCGTCCAGGGCCTCGAGGTTGGAATGGATATCCGAGATGACGGCGATCCTCATTCGCGCACCCTACAACGGCCGCCGCCGGCGCGCCGCGGGATCGCGTGGAAACTCCGGCGGTGTCGGCGCGACCTTCTCGACCACCGCCAGAACGTGGTCTTCGAGGCCGGGCACCGAAACTGGCTCGCAGGCGACGAGGCGCCCGCCGAGCTGGCGGACCGCTCTCTCCGCATGTGACAGCTCCTCGTCCATGGGCTGCCGCTTCCATGCGACCAGCAGGCCGCCCTCGGCGAGCAGGGGCATGGCCAGCTCCGAGAGTTCGGTCAGGTCGGCCACGGCGCGGGCGACGACGGCCGGCCAGCGGCCGCGGTGGCCGCGCTAGGCGGCGATGTTCTCGGCCCGCGCGGCCGCCACCGACACGCGATCGGCCAGCCCAAGAGCCGCCACTGCGACATCGAGGAAACGGGCCTTCTTGCCGATCGACTCGACCAGCAGCGCCCGGCGCGCCGGCAGCGCTAAGGCCAGCGGGAGGCCCGGATAGCCTCCGCCGCTGCCGAGGTCCACGAACTCCTCTATCCCGGCTCGCCGGAGCAGGGGCAGCGCCGCAAGGCTGTCCAGGACGTGCTCGCGGGCGATCATCTCCGGCGTCCGGATGCCGCTGAGGTTGATGGCCTCGTTCCAGGCCATGAGCAGGCGCACGTGATCGTCTATCGCTGTACGCGCCGCTGCGGGCAGATCCTCGCCGCCGACGGCGGCCAGGCCGGCGTCCACGATCTCGGCGTAATCCGCGGAGAGCGGCTCGAGGCCGGAAATATGCGTCGGGAGCGGCTCGCGGATGCGAGTCGGGGCTGTGTGAGGCTCCCCGACGCTCTCGTCCGCGCCGCTCCCGACACCGTCTCTTCTCGCACCCGGCGTCCCCAGGTCTTCCCACGCAAGTTCGGTCCTCGGCCGGGTTTCCCCAGACCCCTCGCGAACGTGGTTACCCATTGACGGGCCGCGGCAGCGGTGCGGATGTCGGAAGGTAGGCCCGGCGGCGGTCGGCGTCAACGCGGTTGTCCACGAAAAACGGGCAGTCTTCCACTTTCGTGGATAAGTGGCTCACCTTGCCCGGCGCGGTGGACGGGTCCTGCCGACCGCAATGCACGCTCGGCTGCGTGCCCGATCCGGGGTCATCAGACGCGGGGCCGGACCGGCTTGCCGAGCGTCCGGCGCACGACGTCGAGCACTTCCTCGACGTAGCGATCGGCGTCGCCTTGCTCGGCGGCGGTCTTGACGCAGCCCTGGACGTGGTCTTCGAGGATCAGCAAGGCAACCGAATCGACGGCGGCCCGCAACGCGGCGGTCTGCTGGAGGATGTCGACGCAGTACTCGCGCCGCTCGATCATGCGCTCGATGCCGCGGACCTGGCCCTCGATGCGGCGCAAGCGGCGGATCAACGTGGCCTGATCGCGGGAGTACGCGTGGCGGAACGACCCCTCGAGGTCGCCGTCGTCCGCCGCTTCGAGCTTGATCTCCGGGGCATCGGGCAGCACGCCCACGACTCCGCTCGGGGCAGCGGATGAGGACCCGGGCCGCTCGGATCGAACCGCCGGGCGAACGCCGCCCGATTTCTCCGTGTCGTCTGTCGCCAAGCTTGACCTCCGCGCCGGATCATACCCCCCGGGAGTATGTCGGGCAACTTCCGGGAGGGGCCGACGGCCGTCCGCCAGGGAAGCCGCGGCGGACTCGATGGCGGTCGCTCCGGTAGACTTGCGGGGTGGATCCGCGAGAGCGTCTGCGCATGGCCTTGCTCGGTGCGGGCTGCACACGGTGCGGTCAACCGTATGCTGCCCACGACATTCGAGTGCTCGCGCAGCGCGAGGGCATCGCCTTTGTTTCGCTCGCTTGCTTTGCCTGCCAGACACAGACTCTGGCGCTCGTCACCGGTGCTCCCGCCACGGATGCCGACGGCGACGGGCTCGGCGAGAGCGTTCTGGGCGACCTGCCGGCAGGCGATCGCCATGACGATGATGGCGCCGCGGCCGGATCGGATGCGGCGATCAGCGAACTCGACGTGCGGGAGATGCGCGCCTTCCTGGACGACTACCACGGCGACGTGAGCGGCTTGTTCGAGGCCCGCGACCACGGCCGCGGCACCGACGACGACACGGGCGCGGCGGGATGAACGACGCCGGCAGACCACGCGGCGACACGGCCGCGAGCACGTTCGCCCACGCCAGCGAGGCCGAGTTCGCCCGCATCCTCGACTTCTACCAGGTCACCTGGGAGTACGAACCGCAGGTCTTCCCGATCCTGTGGGACCTGGACGGCAACGTCCTGGAGAGCTTCGCGCCCGACTTCCTGCTGCCCGACCTGGATCTCTTCGTCGAGTTGACGACACTGCAGCAGCGCCTCGTCCGCAAGAAGAACCGTAAGGTCCGGCGCTTGCGCGAGCTCTATCCGAACCTGCGCATCAAGCTGTTCTACGCTCGCGACTTCAGGGCTCTCATGCTCAAGTACGGCCGCTCCGCCCTCGTCTCGGAACTGAGCGGCACGCTTGGCCAGGTCGGGCCGCGCCAGAACGCCGAACCGGGGCCGGAGGAGAGCTCCGCCGCCGGAACCGCGACGGCGGAGCGACAGCTGGATCTGTCGACCGGGCCGGCCGGGACGTCGCCCGACACTCGCTCCCCACACGACCGCCGCTCCCGCGGCGCGCGCCGGCGCGCTGTGCGCCGGGCCGCCGCGGCGTACGCTCCCCACACGACCACCACGTGATGTAAGAGGTAGCAATGAAGCACTCCCAGGACCTGAGCGAGGACGTTGCCGAGGTCCTGCTTTCCGAAGATCAGATTCATGTCAAGGTCGTCGAGCTCGGGAAGCGGATCAGCGCAGACTATGCCGGCCGCGAGCTGACACTGGTCAGCGTTCTGAAGGGATCCCTTCCGTTCATGGCCGATCTCAAGCGGCAGATCGAGCTGCCGTTGCGCATCGATCTCATGGAGGTCTCGAGCTACGGTGGTACGGCCACCGAGTCCTCCGGTCTCGTGCGAATCCTCAAGGACCTGAGCGCTCCGATCGATGGCCGGGACGTCCTGCTGGTCGAAGACATCATCGACACGGGCCTTACCCTGAATTATCTGCTCCGCTACTTGCGTGGCAAGAATCCGCGGTCGATCAAGGTGTGTGCTCTTCTCGACAAGCCTGCAAGACGTCTTGTCGAGATTCCGATCGACTACGTTGGATTCGAGATCCCCGATGCCTTCGTCGTCGGCTATGGTCTCGACTTCGGTGAGGTCTATCGGAACCTGCGTTATGTGGGCGTCCTGCGCCCCGAAGCGTACGAGTCCTAGGGGGTCGGCGATGAATCGAAATCCGGTGCAGGGAGGCCGCTGGGTCGTCACCGTCGGCGCGATCGTGATCGTCGCCGCGTGTCTGATTCAGTGGTGGCAACTCGGGGGCGGTCCGGGCGAGCTGCCATCCCGCTCCGACGTCGGCATCTCCGACGGCCGTGGCTTCATATTGTTCCTCGCGGCCGTGGCGACACTGCTCCTGGTCACGCTGCCTTATGCCGCGGAGGGGCCGATCGCGATCGATCGGCCGATCTCATATCTGTTTCTTTTCGGCATCGCCTTCGTCGCATACGTTGTTCGGGCGATCTCGATGTATCAGCAGAGCTTGATCCTGTATCTCGGCCAGACACCGCCGATCCAGCCCCTGCGCGGTCCCGGGTTCTGGCTCGCGGCGATCGGCCTGGTGATCTTCGCCCGCGGCGTCTTCGATCTCTGGGAGGCCCGTCGGCGCTTCTAGTAGGCCGGGCGCTGCGAAACGAACTTTACGGTTCCACAGTTTCGTCGAGCGATGGCGTATAGTAGAAGTCGGTGAGCCGAACGCATGAGCGCGGCCACCAACCCCGTTCTGGCGTGGCTCCGAGCTCCAACAAGGCTCGCCGCCCGAGAGTCGGCACGAATGCGCGCGGCCATCGCGCCCATCGGGACGTCGTGGCTGCAGCGGTAGTGCGATCGCCATTTCGCCACGAGGTTCGTGCATTCGCGTGGAGTACCTGGTCAGGCAGGCCCGCATCACCGATGTCGATCGGTTGTATGCGCTGTGCGTGGAAATGGGGGCTGCGCCCGGTGCCGGCACCCCGTTGGACGCGATAGGCTTGTTGCGCCAGTTGATCTACATGCCGAATGCAAGCGTCGTGGTCGCCGAAGGGGGTCGTCAGATAGCTGGCGGTGCGGTACTCGGCCTCAGACCTTCTGTCCGAGCCGGCGGTTTCGTAGGCACGGTTGACGTGCTGGTCGTAGCCCCGGGCCACTCCGTCGAGAAAGTCGCCGATGAGTTGATCGTCGAGATCATGACGTCGGCACGAAGAAAGGGCTGCGCCGCGGTAGAGGTCCTCTTGCCGGACAACGCCGAATTACGTGCGTGTTGGATCCGACATGGCTTCGCCTCGGACCAGGCCAACATCTATCGAGCGGACGTTCCGGTCAGGGCACCGGCCACCCGCTGACAATACCGTCGCAGCCGAGCAGCCAGGGAGCGCCGGCGCCACGGGTCAAGGCCTTCGGCAAAGGGCCGCTGGGCCATCACCATCAAGGAGTCATTTGTGAGCAAGAACGTCGCCGTCTTCGTGGACGTGGCGAACATCTTTTACGCGGCAAAGGCGGCGGGAGCGGACATCGACTACGTGACGCTCCTCAAAGCGGCCGTGGCCGGACGAGACTTCGTCAGGGCATATGCATACACGGGTCTCGACCCGGAGAACGAGAATCAGAGGAACTTCCACAGCTTCCTTGGTCGTCACGGCTACAAGGTCGTGAGCAAGGACATTCGCAAGTACGGGGACGGCAAGGTCAAGGCGAACCTGGACATCGAGCTGGTCGTCGACATGATGAAGACTGCTCGAAACCTCGACGTCGCAATCGTCGTCAGCGGGGACGGAGACTTTGCGCCCGCAATTCGGGCAGTGCAGGAGATGGGCGTCCGCGTCGAGGTCATCAGCTTCCGCGGCAACACCAGCTCGGACCTGATCGAGGTCGCGGACGTCTTCTACGACATCACTCAACTGGCTCGCGTAGACCGCGAGTCGACCCGCTCCGGGCGGCGCGTGTCGGGCGACGAGGAAGACCTCTCAATGACCGAGGTCCCCGACAAGCAGACCGAGGGTCGCGGTGGGCGTCGTGGTCGCGGCGGGCGAAGGCCCGCGCCCCGCGACGGCGAGGAGACCATGGTGGCAGCGGCGACGGCCGAGCGAGGGCCGCGCGGCGGCCGCGGCGTGGCTCGCGTTCCAGCCTCCAGGCTGGTTGCGCTGCCAGGCGAGAAGCTGTCGCGAGCGCAGATGGCAGACGGTGCCGAATCCCAGTCGGTCGAGGCGCCCGCCGAGGATATCGAGGTCCTGGACGAGAGCCAGGTTGCCGAGGGCGGCGAAGACGTCCAGACGAGCGAAGGCGGCCGGCGCCGACGGCGGCGCGGTGGTCGCGGCCGGGGCCACGGCGGCCGGAGCCAGGAAGGTCTGGCGCCCGGCGAGGAGGCCGCGGAGCCGCTCGAGGCGGGCGAGCCGGAGAGTCCGGCCGTCGCGCCGGCCACTCGGCCGAACCAGTTCGGATCGTTCTGGGACTCCCAGATCGGCATGGTCGGCCGGCCGGAGCGCCTGACGCCCATGACCCCGGCCGACGAAGACGACTTCGCCGAGCCCGAGATCCCGGAGTACCTGCTGGCGGAGCGCCGGCGGGGCGGCCGCGGTCAGGGTCAGGGACAGAGCCAGGGTCGGGGCGGCGGTGGCGGCGGCCGAGGCGTTCGCAGCGCCTACGCCTCAGCCGTGGATCGGGAACGCTACGGGCGATCGGCGGCGCCGCGCTTCACGGAGCCGGTCCGCCAGGCCCAGCCGCCACGGCGGCGCGATGAGCGACCTCAGCGTGCACCCCAGCCGCAGCAGCATCGTGGCGGCGCCGGAGCGCCGCGCAGCACAGGCCGCGATTCGGCCGAGCCGTGGAGCGAGGTTCCGCCCGAACTCGAAGAGATCCTGCGAGCCCAGCTGTCCACCAAGCTGAGTCGTCAGAACGAGGCGCCGAGCGCTCCGACGCCGGAAGTCTCCGTCGCCGCCGCCGGCGCTTCGGAAAGCGGCGAAACGCCCAAGGCGGGCGCCCGACGCGGTGGTCGCCGAAAGGTCGAGGCCGCTCCGGTCCAGGCCGCCGAGGCCATGCCGGCGATCGCCGAGGCCCATGTCGAAGCTGCCGAGGCTCTCGCGAAGCCGGCCGCCCGAAGCCGGCGCAAGCCTGCGGCGGCCGAGGTCGCAGCTCCTGCCGTCGAGATCGGCGAGGCCCCGGCCGCGGCCGCGCCAAAGCGTCGAGCTCCGGCCCGCAAGAAGCCGGTTGCGACCGAGGGTGAGGTTCCCCCGGAAGCGGCCGGCGAGTAGCCCCGGCCGGTCGACGGCCCGGTGGCGAGTTCGGGTCGAATGGCGATGCAGAACGCAGCGACGCGCGGCCAGCCCGGAGGGCTGGCCGCGATCGCGGCCATGGTCGGCGGCTCGGTGCCGCATGCCATTCTGCTCGTCGGTCCGCCCTCGAGCGGCAAGACCACGCTCGCGCTAGATCTGGCCGCGGCGCTCCTGTGCGTGGATCCGGACCCGCAGGCGCGGCCGTGTCGCGCTTGCCGCGGCTGCCGGCTCGTGGCATCGGGCAATCATCCGGACCTCTACCGGCTCGCGCCGGACGGCCCGGGCGGCCAGGTTCGAATCGGCAAAGCCGCGGACGCCGAGCCGGGCACGATCCGGCATCTCATCGGCGAGCTGGCACTGCTTCCGGTGGAGGGCGGCGCGCGCGTGGCGATCGTCGAGCAGGCCCATCGCATGAACGACGATGCCCAGAATGCGCTGCTCAAGATGCTCGAGGAGCCGCCCGCCGGAGTGACCATCGTCCTTTGCGCCGACGAAGAGGAATGTCTGCTGCCCACGGTCAGGTCGCGCTGCGAACGCGTCCGCCTGGGGCCGGTTTCCGGGCGCGAAATCGAACGCTGGCTGGGTGAGCTCGGCGCCGCCGACGCCCCATCGGCCGCGCGGTTCGCCCGACTTGCGGGCGGTTGCCCGGGTCTGGCGCTCGCCTACGCCCACGCTCCGGAGGCCGCGCGGCTGCGCGGCGAGATCGCGCGCGGCCTGCTCGACCTGCTGCCCGCCGGCCGCAACGCGCGACTGACTTCCGTGCGGGCGCTCATGAGCTCGGCGGCCGCGCTGGAGGCGGCGCTCGACGAAGGTCGCAAAGCAGGTGCCGGCGAAGGCGTCACGGCCGCGCCAACCGGACTCAGGGCCGCGGCTGCGGGACGGCGCAAGAAGCCCGCGGCTGGCGCAGCGACCCGGCCCGGCGAAGAAAGCGCCGACGGCGAACCGGAAGCACCCGCCGAATCGGCCGCTCCCAAAGCTTCGGCCTCCGATCGCCGGGCCGCCGCAGCCGCGCTGCTGGCAATCTGGGCTTCGGTCGGGCGCGACCTCGCCGTGGCCGCGCTGGGTGGCCGGCGCAGCCTACGCGACCCGGAGCTGCTCGACGAAATGGCCGCCGTCGCCCCGACGCTCGCCGCCGAAGCGCTCGCCGCGTTCCTCGCTCGGCTGGCAACGGTCGAGATCCAGATCGACGAAAACGTCAACCCGGAGCTGGCCCTCGACGTGCTGGCCCTCGCCTGGCCCCGGCCGGGCCGCGCCGCATGAGGCGCGGGCCCCGCGCCACGTCCGACGCCACGTCCGACGCCACGTCCCACGCGCCCCGCCGCGAGGGGCGCCGGTGACCGGGCCCGGCGAGCTGGTCCGC
>CAZGUS010000002.1:44880-46440 GCA_964529245.1 uncultured Anaerolineaceae bacterium | reverse complement strand
CCCACGCGCCCCGCCGCGAGGGGCGCCGGTGACCGGGCCCGGCGAGCTGGTCCGCCTCGAGGCCGGCGTCCACGGCCGCGTCCATGGCGTCGGGTTCCGCTACTTCGTCATCGTGCGGGCGATGCGGATGGGCCTGACCGGCTTCGTCGCCAACGCCCAGGACGGCAGCGTCCGCGTCGTCGCCGAAGGGCCGCGCGCGGATCTCGAGTACCTGCTGGAGGCCCTGCACGAGGGCCCCGCCTCGGCGCTCGTGGAGCGCGTCGACGAGGAGTGGCTGGCGCACACCGGCCACTGGGGCACCTTCAGCATCGAATCCGGCGGCCACAGCGGCGACTGACCCGGTCCGCCGGGACGTCCCGGGACGACCCCGATCGATCCGCCGGCGAGGGGCCGCTCAGGGCAGGGCGCGCAGGCTGCCGCCGTCGATCGGGACGAACGTGCCGGTCTGGTATCGAGCCGGGTCGGAGCAGAGCCAGGCGACGTACGCGCCGAGCTCGTCGGGGTCGCCGTAGCGGCCGGCCGGTATCGCCCGCTCGAATGTCGCTCGAACCTGGGCCGGCGTCGAGCCCGATCGCTCGGCTCGCGTCTGGTCGAGTGAGGCGACGCGGGCGGTGTCCAGCCGGCCGGGCAGGACGCCGTTGACGGTCACCCCATCGGCCATGACTTCGAGCGAGATCGTCTTCAGCCAGGCCGCCAGCGCGCTCCGGCAGGCGTTCGAATAGGCGAGCTCCGGTATCGGCTGGCGGATGCCGGACGACATGATCGCCACTATTCGCCCCCACCTGGCGGCCCGCATGCCCGGCAGGAGCAGAGTCGCGAGCTCGATCGGAGTCACCGCCAGGAGCTGGAAAGAGCGGCGCCATTCGTTCGGGTCCGTCTTCGTCGCTTCCGCCGGCGGTGGTCCTCCGGCGTTCAGGACGACGATGTCGACCCGGCCCAGTGCCTTCTCGGCCGCCGCGGCAACCCGAGCGGCGGTGGCGGGATCGGCGGCGTCGCCGGCGATGGTCGTCACCTCGACCGAATGAGCGCGGCGTATCTCCTCGGCGGCCCGTTCGAGCGCGTCGCCGCCGCGGGACCACAGCGCCAGCCTGCAGCCCTCCGCCGCGAGTCGCTCCGCGCTGGCTCGCCCCAGCCCCGCCGACGCGCCACCGACCAGGGCCGACCGCCCTGCCAGACCCAGATCCATCGCCCGCTCCTTCGCTGTCTGCCCGATTTCGTTCGCCGTTCGCCGCTACCGTAGAACGAAACGGCCACCTGCGGCGTGTACGAGGTGATGATGCCGATAGCCGTTCCCGCGGATCGCGCTTCGGGCGCGTCCACGGCTACGCTCCAGCGCGACTTCGAGGGTGCCTACGCGGAGTGCTGGACGCCGGTCTTCCGGCTCGCCCTGGCGTGGACGAACGACTGGCCGGCCGCCGAGGAGATTGCCCAGGAGTCGTTCGCGCGGCTCTGGTCGCGGCGCGCCTCGGTCGACTGGAGCGCGCCGATGCTGCCGTGGCTGCTCACCACGGCCCGGCGTCTGGCGACGCAACTGCAGAGCGCCGGTACCATTTTGTGGAA
>CAZGUS010000002.1:0-44870 GCA_964529245.1 uncultured Anaerolineaceae bacterium | reverse complement strand
GTCTGGCGACCGACCGATTCCGGAGGCTGCGGCGGCTGATCGGCCAGCCGAACTCGATCGAGACGACGCTCGATCTCGACCAGCACGCTCGCTGGCTCGACGTCCGGGCGGCCTTCGGCCGGCTGAGCCGGCTCGAACGCGCCGCCCTGGCCCTGACCGCGGTTTCCGGTCTCGATTCGGAGGAAGCCGCGAAGGCTCTCGGTACGACGTCCGCGGCGATTCGGTCCGCGGTCTTCCGCGCCCGGCGGAAGCTGGAGGAAGCGTGATGAACGGAAATTCGACACGTGCTGGAGAAGACGGCGCCGACCGCGATGCCGCCGCCGACCGCGATGCCGCCGCCGACCGGCGTATCGGGGAGTGGGCGGACCTTTCGGCCATGTCGCGCCCGCCGGTTGCGATCGAGGAGGTCTTTCGGGCCGGGCCGGATGACGCACCCGTGAGGCGGCGTCGATCCAGTCGCTCGGTGCCGGGTCTGGCCATGGTCATGCTGGTCGTCGTGATCGTCGCCGGCATAGGCCTCGGCCTGGGAGTGTCCGGCCGGCACTTCGGCGCGGCGCCGGCGCCGTCCGAGTCGCCGGTGTGGGGCGGCCTGATCGGATCGCCCGGCGATGTGGTGGCCTCGCCGGTTCCCAGGGCGACGGTGATGACGATGCCCGGGCTCGAGGTCTCGGCCATCGGGCGGATCGACTCCCTCAACGGCTGGGCGTTCTGCATGAACGGCTGGGCGACGTCCACCACCGGAACGCAGGGTCCGCAGCTCATGATGACCGCCGACGACGGGGCGACCTGGCGAGACGCCACTCCCCCGGTCGCGGACAGCCAGCCCGTCATCGAGTTCGTCGACGCGGACCACGGTTGGTTTCTCGACCACGACGCGCTGTGGTGGACCGTCGACGGCGGCTGGACCTGGGTCGAAACCGCTCTGCCGGCCGGCACGAACGGCTGGAGCGCGGCGATGAGCTTCGTCTCGGCCTCGACCGGCTATCTGCTCCTCACCGCCAGCTCCGGCAATAGCCCGGCGACGTGGACGCTGTACCGCACCGACGATGGTGGCGCGACTCTGCAGAGCGTCGGCGCGGTTGCACTGCCCGGCGAGCCGGGGAACAGCGGTCCGCTCCCGCAGATGGCTTTCTCCGATCGATTGGATGGGACGATCGCCGGCTGGAGCGCCTTCCTGCGGACGCAGGACGGAGGCCGGCACTGGTCGAGCGTGAGCCTGCCCGCAGCAGATGGAACGGGAAAGGCCCGGTACTCGGGCGTCTACCAGCTCCGCGCCTTTGGGCCGGCAGTGGTTCTGGTCGCCTGGATCGCCGGCGGCGAGAAGGCTACGACCTACGTCAGCGCCGATGCCGGCCGTACCTGGCGGTTGGCGTTCACGGAGTCGGCGCCCGACTACTGGGCGATCGTGGATCAGCAGACCTGGCTGGAGCTCGGCATGCACGGCACGGCGTCGGTCCACCTCCGGGTCACGCAGGACGCGGGTGCCACGTGGACCACCGCAACCGGGACCGGCCCAGCGGACCGCCACGTTACCGCCGTCTCGTTCGTGAGCGCGACCGACGGGTGGGCCATCTTCGCGACCGACCCTCCGCCATGCTCGGGCGCGGTCTGCCTCGGCGGCATCGTCAGCGGCGACGGCCTTGTCGCCGAGACTCACGACGGCGGCGTGACCTGGCAAGTCGGGGACGTCACTGCGCAGCCCGCGGTGCGGCTGGATCCCTGAGTCGGGGCACCGGCGCATCCGGTACGCTTGACGGGTGAGCCAACGAGCCGAAGCCGCCGCAAGAGCCGCTCTCGCCTACCGCGCCCTGGCCGACCTGGCCGAGACGGTCGAGGACGAGTGGCAGTACGTCAACGACCTCGCCGACGCCTACCAGGCGAGCATCCTGGAGCTGGGCGCATTAGTCGCGCCGCTCCCCGTCGGGGCGGCCGCGGCCGTGGAGGAGGCAATCGATGAGATCGGGCTGATCACCGATCCGCACAAGGCCATCGATTGGCTCTCAACTTTCCCGCACGTCGTCGCAATCGCGCTCGGCGGAAGCGTCGACCACGGCCCCGAGCCGGCGCCGAGCGACGACTCGGACGACGACTCTCCAGAACCGCCGGCGCCGGACGACGATCCGCCGTTCCGCCTGCTCCAGTTCCACCCGCGATGAGATTCCAGGACGCCGCCCGCGACGCCAGGACCGTGGTCTACGCCGGCATCCAGGCCGATCCGCTGGTCGCCCGCGTGGCGACGCTGCTGGTCTTGGCCAGCCCCGCGGAGCGCTGGATGGCCCGGGCGGTCATGAACGGCGAGCGGACCGAGGCCGAATTCTGGCGGCGCATGTTCCCGACCCTCTTTGACGATGGGCCCGCGGCAGACGCGGTGTCCGGCGATGGGAACGCCGCCGGCGATCTGGCCGAGAGCCTCCTCGCCGCCTCGCTCGAGGTCGCCAATCGTGGCGAGCAGGCCCGCAGTCAGTTCCGCGGCGCCATCGTCGAGGAGCTGACGGCGAAGCTGCTCGCGCGCCGCGGGGGCACGGTGCGCCGCGAGCGGCGCGTCCTCTTCGACGGCGTCCCGGCCGAGATCCACCCCTACGACGTCACGGTCGAGCCGCCGTCGAAGCCGGAGGTCTACGACTGCAAATGGGGCGCCCGCGGCATCAACGCCGACGTCCTGAACCAGCTCGACGACGCTCAGTCGCACGCCGCCGACGAGGACATCGAGCTGACCGTGGCGCTCGTCGTCTTCGACGCCCGCAGGTCGGCCGAAATCCGCCTCGATCGTTCGAGGGCGCGGCGCGACAGGACCGGGCTGGTTGCGCTGGAGGACCTGGACGAGCTCGGGACCGCCGCCCCGTGAGCGAAAGCGCTCCGGAGCCCGAGCCGGCTCGCCCGCCCGGCGCCGCGACACAGGCTGCGGCGGCCCTGGCGGACCAGCTGCCTTATCGGATCGTCCGGCCGTTCCGCGTTCGTTTCGAGGAATCGACCGCCGCCGAAACGGTCCGGACGGCCGTCTACCTGGCCTGGCTCGCCGACGTCGCCTGGCAGCATTCGACGGTGCTCGGCTTCGGACGCGACTGGTACAGCGAGCGCGGGCTCTTCTGGCTGGTGCGGGCGATCGGCCTCGAGGTCCTGGCGCCGGTCCACACCTACGACGCCGTCTTCGTGAGCACGCGCGTCGTCGGCTACCGGCGAATCGCGGCGCGGCGCGAGAGCGAGGTCAGGAATCCCGCCGGCGAGTTGCTCGCCCGCGCCGAGATCGATTGGGTCATGGTCAACGAGCGCGGCGTCCCGACCCGCGTCCCCGAGGACTTCCACAGGTTCGTGGTCGATGGCTCGGCCGGCTTCGAGATGCTCAAGGTGGCATTGCCGCCGGCGCCGCCGGACGCCGCGGAGCGGGCCTTCCACGTCCACCGGCGCGACCTCGACCCGCTGGACCATGTCAACAACAGTGTCTACCTCGACTACTTCGAGGAGGCGCTCGAAGCTGCTGGCGGGGGCGAAGCGATGCGGGCCGCTCCGCGCCGGTACCTTCTCGACTTCGCCAGTTCGGCCGAGCGCGACGCGGCGCTGCTGAGCCGGACGTGGCCGCATGAGGGCGGCTGGGCCTACCGCCTGACGGGGCGGGACGGCGCCGACATTTTCAGGGCGCGGCTGGACAGTCTGGGCTAGGGGCGCCGAACGGGCGGACGCTATGCCCTGGGGGCGTCGTCCGGCTTGGAGCCTTCGTCGGTGCTCTCGGCGTTTCGGACGCGGGCTGCCTCGGCGGCCTTGCGGAGGTCCGCGGCCAGATCCTTGCTGCGGGCCGCCAGGCGGTCGCCGACGTGCTCGGTGACGCTGGCCGCCTTGTGAGCCACGGGACCCGCATTCTCCGCTGCCACGGCGGCCAGCTCGGCGGCCTTCGCGGCCACGTCACGGAGAACCGGCCCGGCGGTCTTGCCGGTCTGGTCGATCATCACCTGGAGCTGCGCGATCATCTTCTCGGCGGTCGCGCGGGCCTGTTCCATGCGAGGTCCGCCGCCCTGGTCGCCGGCTCCGCCGTTCTCGCCACCCTGCTCGTTCGGTTCCATCTGGTCACCTCGTTTGCGGCGAGGAAGTTGCCCCTCGACGTCAGGCACGGTCAATCGTACGCCCGGAACGAATCCTGGTCGAATGGAGGCCTGCCGCGGCCGGCTGTCGCGACGCCGCCGGCTGCCTCAGGAGGCCGGGCCCATCAGGACGGCGGAGACGGTGGTGCTCTTGTGGCCGGCGCTGTCGGTCAGGACGAGCCGGTAGCGGTAGCAGAACAGCGTCCCGAGGCCGACCGACGAGACGGGCGAGGCGGTGGTAACCGAGGCGATGGTGCTCCACACGGCGGCGGCGCAGGTCCCGGCCGCCGCCTCCGACGCTCGCTCGGTGAAGAGGGCGCGGCTGACCAGGCGCGTGCCCGCCGTCAGCGATTCGGTCCAGCGAACTGTGGCGGTCGTGCCGCCGAGCGCCGTCACCGCGCCCGGGATCGGGTTTGTGAACGACGCCGTCGGGGCTGCCGGATCGACGAGCATCGTGCCGGACTGCCACTGCGTCGTGACGGCGGTCGAGTCCGTCAGCGCCACGACGGCGCGGTAGCAGAAGCCCGAGCGCAAGCCAGTGACGGTCTGGGGCGACGCGGCGCTGGACTGCCAGCCCGGCGACGCGGTGACCCAGCGATCGACAACGCAGCTGCCGTTGCGCGGCAAAGCCATGAGCAGCGAGACGTGGCGGCTCGCGATCGTCGTTCCGGCAGCCGGCTGCTCCACCCATTGCAGAGTTGCCGAGGAGCCGGCCGTCACCTGGTCCTGCTCCGCGGGTGACAGGAACACGGCCGATGGGAGAGCCGGCGGCCCCCAGATCGCCAGCCCCGGGTCGAAGTAGACATGCAGGATCTGGTCCAACGTCATGCCGTTGTTGGCGCACGTCAGCGAACTGTGCTGGTAGAGGTGGTAGCCGTCGGCGTCGACGCCGCAGGCGGATGGGTAGACGCCCGATCGGTAGCCCATCAGCAGGAAGGCTCCGCTCTTGGTCGCGGACGTCGTCCAGGTGGCGTCGACCGCCGCCAGCTGCGCCGCCGACGGCGTGCGAGATTCGGGCTGATAGATCTGGTCGTTGTTGCCGTCGGAGACGTCGTAGCAAGACGAATGCGCCGTTCCGCCGCGCCAGTGCATCGCGTAGTACCAGGCGTATTGCTTGACCGCCATGGCGCCCGTCTGAAGTGCTGCGGTCGGCCAGCTGGGCGGCCACTCCGCGGCCAGGACGACCTGGACATAGGTCTTGAAGTTGACTATTTGGACGTAGCCCTTCGATGACCCGCTCGATCGGAGCACTCGGATCGTGGTCGGCGGCACGCGCGTACTCGTCCACCCCGTACAGACCGAGGCGGCGCTGGCGGTCGCTGGAGGCGTGATCGTGGGCAGCCCCATCAGGGTGCTGAGCGCCAGGACCGCCGCGAGGAGGAGTCGCATTTCAAGGCAGGCTAAGCCCGTCGACGGCGGCGAGTCAAGTTCGCCCGACCCGGCCGGGAACTCGCTTCAGCCCTTTTGTTCCTGCTCCCAGGCCTTCACCTTGGCCGCAATATCGGTCTCGCCGGCCGGCCCCGTGGCGTCCAGGAGGCCCGCGTCGTAGGCCTCGAGGGCCTCTGGCGATGGCGCGCCCACGTCGCGGGAGACGTCTCCGGTCGCGCTCAGAACCGATCCGCCGGCGTTCTCGATCTGCGCTTCGAGCTCCATCTTGCGCATCTCGAGGCGAACGGCCTCGCTCGGCGGGAGGAGGGCCTCTTCGTTGGTGACCTCGCCGTCGTGGCCGGCTCGGAGCCAGGCCTTGGGGTCCATGGCGTCGGGAAGGCCGCCCTCGTCGTAGCCGAGGGTGGCTTTGGTGTCGACAGCCGTCACGCCGGGGATCTCGGGCGCCTCGGCGCCCTCGACCGTGGCGCCGCACTTGGGGCAGGCGGCCACTCCGGCCGGAATCGACGTCGAACACCAGGGGCAGGTTCTGCTGGTCTCGTCCATGAGGCGCACCCTAGTCCACCGCGAACCCCGTCGGCTATCCAACCTATTGGCCATGGATCGCCCATGACCCCGGACCGGCGCGTCGCGGACTTCTCGGAACGATAGAAGAGCGGCGCAGCTCGCGTGAGGCGTTCCCGCGCGACGCCCGGCGAGCGGCTACCCCCAATCGAGTAATCCGCCGGGTCCGGATGGGGCGGCGTCAACGTACCCCCGCCGTCGGTACGGGGGTCCAGGAACGATTCCGGGTGGGCGAACCCTACTCTGCCACGGTCCATCGTTGTGCCCCGGCCGGGGCGGCGTCGTTCGAGGTTCACTCACATGGGCATGAAACTGGGTTGGCGGCGGCTCACCGTCGGTGCCGTGGCGCTTCTGGCATCTCCCGCCCTGGCCGTGCTCATGGCCTTCCCGACCGCCAGCGCAGGCGACCCGCCGGTCGACCCGCCGGTTCCCGTCGTCTCGGTCTCGACGACCGGCTCGCCCCTGGTCGGGCAGAGCGTCGGCATCGACCTGACCTTCGTCAATGCCTCTACAGCCAACGCCGGGTACGGTCCGTACGTCGACCTGCGCCTGCCCCTCGGAGCCGACGGCTACGACGGCCTGACGTTCGAAGGCGCCACCTACCTCGGCGCCGCGGTGACGGCGACTCAACTCGTCGCCACGGGCACGGCTGGCCCGGAAGGCTCGGCCTGCGTCACTCACCCATACGCGGTCGACGCGTCGGGGGCGCCGGTACAGGTCTGCGGACTGGCCGACGGACAGTCCTACGTCGTGCTGCGGCTTCCGTTCGGCTCGTTCACGGCCGGCCAGCCCGCCGCGACCGTCCACGTGACCACACAACTCAGCGATCTCGCCGACGCCGGGACGGCGCTGCAGATCGTGGCCAACGGCGGCTTCCAGTTCGGCGCCGACGCCCTGGCCGATCCCGCCACCGACCCCAGCATCGTCGGCGCCACGGCCGCGGCCAGCATCTCGCCGACGGTCATGACAGTCCGCAAGACCTACCTCGGGCCCGAGGACGAGACGGCCACGGGCAAGGACTTCCCGGAGGCCTATCGGATCGACGTCATAGTGGCGCCCGGCCAGACCGTGACGGACCTGACGGTTTCCGACGTGCTGCCCGACAACATGCAGTACGTCTCCGTCGATGCGACCACGCCCGATTCCGACCCGCTGCTGACTCCCGCCACGACCGCCCCGGGCGGAACGCTGTCGCGCGACTTCGGGACCGTCGAGGGCACCGGCGGGACCGACGCGACGATTACGTTCCACTTCTACATCCCGCGCATGGACGCCGCATCCGAGCCTGTACTGGACGCCTCCAGCGGCGCCTTCGCCCCGTCCGTGGACAGCGCCGGCGCGACCGCATCGTGGACGCCGATCGATCCCAACGACGCGACCGGCCCGGTCTCGGCCGGACCGGCCACCCACACCCTGACCGACAAGTCGGTGGCGATCCAGAAGTCCGTGGCCATCTCGCACGACACCGGCCCGGCCGGCGCCAGCCCCGGCGACACCCTGCAGTGGACGCTCCACGTCGAGGTGTCGGACTACTTCGCCCTGGATAACCTGAAGGTGGACGACCTGCTCGGCGACGGGACGCGCGTCGACGACTCGTTCGCGCCAACGCTCTCCGTCTCGGGCAACGGCTTCAGCAGCGACACGGCGCCGTTCGACGGCGCCAACCTCTCGATCGGGGCCGTCGATCCAGGAATGGGCAAGACCCCGATCTCCTTCCGCGTCTCGGACGAGCTGATCACGCGCGGGCGCTCGACCGGGCGCCTCGTCGGCGGCTGCATCCTGCTCACCGGCAGCGCGGCGCCCGATTGCGGCACATACGACGCCGGCGGAACGACGGTCACGATCGTGTTCCGCTCGATCGTGCAGCAGACCTACGTGGACGGCACGACCGAGGTCGTCGAGGGCGACACCCTCGGCAACCTGGCTTCGGTCACGGCCGACGTCCTCGATACGAGCACCTTCTCCGTCACCGGCTCGAACATCGGCGACGGCAGCGCCGCCGTCGCCACGGCCGGCACGAGCGCCTCGATCACCATCGCGCGCGGCACCCTGGAGAAGTCGATCTACGCGATCGACGGTCACACCGACTTTGCGACCCCGGTCCACGTCTCGCCCGGGGATACCGTCACCTACCGGCTCAAGCAGACCTTCCCGACGAGCCGGACGGACGACTTCCGGATGATCGACTACCTGCCGCTGCCGGTCTTCTATGCCGCCGGCGTTACGAGCTTCGATCCGACCGTGAGCGCGGACGCGCCGCCGGCCGGCACGGCCAAGTACGGCCCCGACGACAAGTTCAGCGCCCTCTCCAACGGCCCGTCCGATCCGGCGCCGACCCCAGTCGTCACCTCGGACACGACGGCCAACAGCGTCACCTTCACCTACGGCGACTTCGCCCTGTACGACCCTGCCGCCAGCATCTCCGACCTGCTCTTCACTGTCACGGTCTCGACCAATCCGTTCGCCGACGGCCTGCTGCTGACGAACCAGGCGCGCAGTCAGACCCGCAACTCGCAGGGAACGCTGAGCACCGCCGACGCCATCGTCCAGATCACCCTCGACCAGCCGGTCCTGAGCGTCACCAAGGGCGTCGTGGCCACGGACGGCCCCAATGCCGTGTTGACTCCGGCGACGCCTGGCCCGGTCACGTTCGGCCGGCCGTCGGCGCACGCGGCCGTCTCTTGCCCCGGATGGAGCGGCGGCGCCGTGACCAGCGACGGCTTGGCCGCGACTCCGGTCGACAGCAATCTGAGCGGCGTCGACGCCGGCGACTTCGTCCGGTACGCCATCGTCGTGGAGAACACGGGCCACTCCGACGCGTTCCAGGTCCAGATCGCCGACACGCTTCCGGCCGGCCTCACCGTGCCCGCGGGCAAGCTCGATCTGTGCGTCCAGAACGGCGCCGGCGCTGCCATCGCGACGACGAACGTGGACGGCGGACTCGGTCTCTTCGACAAGGGGATCCAGCTCGACGACGGCGCCGCCGGTTCGCTGGCGGCCGGCTTTGCCGGCACCGACGTCAACGCCACGGGCACGAACGTCGCCGTGGTCAGCTTCACCCTCCAGGTCGGCACCTCGGCCGTGCCGGGCAGCGTCATTACGAACACCGCCAGCCTGATCGACTTCACCAATCGCACCGGCGCCGCCGGTCACCTGGCCTCTCCGCTCACCGACACCGCGACGGTCGCCCTGGCGACGCCGTCGGCGTCCAAGGCCGCCGTCGCGGACAGCCTGGCCAGCACAGTCCGGCCGGCGGTGGCGATCGGCGAGATCGTCACCTACCGGGTGACGCTGACCATGCCCGAGGGCACGCTTCCAAACGCCACGGTCACGGACGCACTGCCCGACGGCATGGCTCTCGTGGATTGCCTGTCGGTCGCGCCCTACTCGAACGGCCTGGCCACCTCCGACGTGACCACGTCGCTGCCCGGCGGCTTCTCCGACGCCTGCCATGCCACCGGCACGACGCCGCCGCCGCTGGACCCGGTCGTCGCCGGCCAGAACGTCGTCTTCGACCTCGGGACCGTGGTCAACTCCAACACCGACAACTCCGCGACCGAGACGCTCGTGATCACCTACGACGCGGTGGTTCTGAACACCGCCGGCAACACCCGGGGCACGCTGCTCCACAACGGCGCGGTCCTGGCCTGGGACGGCGGCAGCATCGCCGCCGCGTCGGCCGGCGATCTCCGGGTCGTCGAGCCGTGGCTGACGGTCACCAAGAGCGCCGGCCCCACCACCGGCGACGCGGGCGACACGATCGTCTACACGGTCACCGTCTCCAACCCGACGGACGCCAACGGCTCCGACGCTTTCGACGTCGGCTGGTCCGACACGCTCCCGGCCGGCATGACGTTCGTCTCGGGCTCGTTCAGCCAGACCGACGGCCCCGCTCCCACACATATCTCGGACTCGACCGATCCGGCCATGGCCGCCACCTGGGACGTCTTCCCCCAGGGCGACGCCGCCACGTTCCAGTTCACGACCACTCTCGACGGCACTGTGTACCCTGGCCAGGTCCTGACCAACGAGTCGGACGCGGTCTGGACCAGCCTGCCCGAGGACGTCACCGCGCCGCAGAGCACCTTCAGCGCGGTGTCCACCGAACGGACGGGCGACACCGGCAACCCCGGCGGAGTCGTGAACGACTATCGCGCCGCAGGCACCGCCGATGTGACCGTACCCGACGCGGCCATCTCCAAGTCGATGACCGGCGGCAACCTGGCCCACCCGAGCGGCACCGCGGTGTCGATCGGGGAGATCCTCACCTACCAGGTCGTGGTCACGATCCCCGAGGGGACCACTCCGTCCGCGACGCTCACCGACACCCTGCCCACCGGCATGGCCCTGTACGACTGCCAGGCCATATCGGCCTCGGCCGGCCTCTCGACCGACCTCGACGGCGGCTTCGACGCCGCCTGCCATGCCAGCGGCGCGGCGCCGCTCGACCCGACCGTAGCCGGCCAGTACGTCGTCTTCGACCTCGGCTCGATCACCAACGCCGCCCGCAGCAACGGCACGCCCGAAACGATCACGATCACGTACCGAGCCGTCGTTCTCAACGTCGGCTCCAACGTCCGCGGCGCCGCCATGCACAACGGCGCAACCTTCGCGTGGGCGGGCGGAACCGCCGGCGCTGCCACGCCCGACGTGCGCGTGGTCGAGCCGATGATGACCGTGGCCAAGTCGGCGAGCCCGGGCAACGGCGACGCCGGCGACACGATCACCTTCAGCGTCCTGATCTCCAACCCGCTGGACGGCTTCGGCTCCGACGCCTACGACGCGGTCTGGAAGGACGCCATTCCGAGCGGCCTGACCTACGTCGCCGATTCGCTCCATGCCGCCGGCGGCTGCACCGCCGTCCCGACGTCTTTGGTCGATGGAGCCGCCCCGAACCTGACCGCGACGTGGACGACGTTTGCCCAGGGCGCCACGTGCACCCTGCAGTACCAGGCCACCTTCGACGCCGGCGTTCCGTCCGGCTCCAGCTACACCAACACGGCCACGCAGACGTGGACCAGCATGCCCGGCGATCTCACTACGCCGCAGGGCCCGTTCAGCTCCGTCGCCACCGAACGCACCGGCAACGCCGGCGATCCGGGCGGCGACCTGAACAACTACTCCGCGTCCGGCTCCTCGACCGTATCCGTGAACCAGCCGGCGCCGGTGAAGACCGTCGTCACCACCTCCGAGGCCGGCACGACAGATTCGACCCGCCTGGAGATCGGCGAGATCGTCCGGTACCGCGTCGCGGTGACGATCCCCGAGGGCGTGACGCCCAACGTCAGCATCCACGACACCCTGCCGCTCGGGCTTCGGTATCTCAACGACAACTCGACTAGGGTGGCGTTCGTGACCGACGGCGCCGGCATGATTTCGAGCACCCTGAGCGACCCGTCGCTGGCGGCCAGCGGCACCGACACCTGGCTCGGCCATCCGACCTACGTTCTGCCGGGCGCAGCCATCTCCGGCGGATCGGGCGGTACCGGCTCCCTCGACAGCTTCCAATCCGGCGACGACCCGGTCTTCGCACTGGGCACGTTGACCAACCTGGATCGCGACCCCAACGCCGAACTCGTGGTCATCGAGTTCAACGTCCTGGTCGACAACGTGGCCACGAACCAGGCGGGCACGAACCTGCCCGACCGGGCCTCGATCTGGGCCGGCTCGACACCGGCGAACCTGGGCGACTCCGGACTCGTGACCGAGGTGGTCGCCGAGCCCAACATCGTCAACGGCACGAGCTTCTACAAGCAGATAACGACCTCGCCGGTCGATGCCGGCGACGTGATCGCCTACAAGATCACCGTCACCAACACGGCCGGTACGAACACGTCGCCGGCCTACGAATACGCCGTCACCGACACGCTGCCGGCGTCGGTCGCGGCGCCTGGGGCACCCACGGTCGTCTGCGCCAACGGCTACACCGACGCTTCGGTCGGCAGTTCCATCGCCGTGACCTTCACCCGGATCGACCCCGGCACCACGTGCACGATCACGATCAGCACCACCGTCGGCACTCTCGAGCGGGCCGGCAAGACATTCGTCAACACCGCGAACGGGGCCTATTCGAGCCTGCCGGGGACGACCGGAACGCCCGACGGCAGCGCGGGCAACGCCACCGGGTCGACGAATCCGGGCACGTCGGGCAGCGCGACGGGCGAGCGCACAGGGACCGGCGGTGTCGGAAGCCTGAACGACTACGTCAACACGAACGGCGTCTCCAAGACGCTGGCGGCGCCTTCGATCGCGAAGAACGTGCCCACCCTGGTCAGCACGCCTATCGGTGCCAGCACGACCTTCGACCTCGTCGTGACCCTGCCCGAAGGCACCACCAGCGGGCTGGCCGTGACCGACGTCCTGCCGGTCGGCTTGAACCCTGTCAGCTATCAGGTGATCACCGATGCCGCGTCGAGCGGGGGACGGCTGAGCCTGAGTTTCTCGGGCACCCTCGCCACACCGACCGAGACCGCCAAGCCGAACCTCACCGGCGGCGGCGGCAACTGGACCATCACCTTCGGCGACACCGTGGTGCCGGTGAACGGCATCGCCGGCGACGAGAAGTTCCTGGTGAGGATCACGGCCCAGATCTACAACATGAGCGGCAACCACGCCGGTGTCACTCGCACCAACACCGCCAGTGTCGCGTACACGAACCCGCAGTCCGGCCCCACCAACATCAACGCCCCGACTCCTCGCACGGTCACCATCTACGAGCCCGCTCTGACGATCGCCAAGACCGTGAGCGCGTCCAATCCGCGTTTCGGTGACGTGATCACCTACACGCTGACCATCAGCCACGTCGGCGGCACGTATGACATGGCCGCCTACGACGTCACGCTGGTCGACACGCTGCCCCTGGGACTGACATACGTGGACCTTTCGCTGGTCCAGACGGCAGGCCCGACGCCGACGACGTCGGTTGTCAGCAACGGCGTCATCAGCATCGGCTACGACGTGTTCGCCCTGGGAACCACCTCGACGTTCCAGTACCAGGCAACCGTGGGCGGGCCCGGAACCGTCGAGCTCAAGCAGCCGCTCGTCAACGCCGCGGCCGCCAACTGGACATCGCTGCCGGGCAACGTTGCCGGCGAACGGACCGGAGCGGACGGGGTCGGCGGGCTCAACGGCTACCGCGCCCTGAGCTCCGTCGCCGCCACGGTCAGCGGCGTCGACATGGCCATCACCAAGGACGACGGGCAGGCCAATGCCACGGCCGGCGCCCTTCGGAGCTACGCCGTCGGCTACGCCAACAATGGCAACCAGCCGGCGACTGGGGTTGTGATAACCGAGACTGTGCCAACCGGCTCGACCTTCAACGCCGGCGCGAGCACGGGCACCTGGACCGGCTGTTCGGACGGCGCCGCCGCCGGGACCGTCTGCCATCTGACCGTCGCCTCGGTGGCCGCAATGGCCACCGGCAGCTACACCTTCGCCGTCGACGTCGTCGACCCGATCCCGGCCGGCCTGACCGAGATCTCCAACACCGCCACCATCGCCGACGACGGCACGCACGGCGTGGAGCCGACGCCGCTGGACAACACCGCCACGGACGTCGACCAGATCCAGCAGGCGAACCTCTCGCTGACCAAGACGGTCGACGCGGTGAGACCCGGCGCCGACCAGCTCGTCACCTATACGGTCACGCTCCACAACGCCGGCCCGGCCGATGCCACGGGCGTTACCGTCAAGGATCTCGTGCCCGGCAAGCTCACCTACGCCGGGGCCGTCGCCAGCCAGGGCACGTACGACTCCGGTACCGGGGTCTGGACCGTATCCGGGACCGTCGTTGCCGGCAGCTCCAAGACGCTCACGATCACCGCTCACGCCACGAGCTCCGACGCGGCGACCAACGCGGCCGAAGTGACCCACTCGGACCAGGGCGATCCCAACTCGACCCCCGACAACCACGTCGTCGACGAAGACGACTATGCGACGGCGACCACCACGCCGACCATCGCCGACATGGCCGTGACCAAGACCGTCGACGTCGCCAGCCCCGATGAAGGCTCCAACGTGACCTTCACGATCACCGCGACCAACAACGGCCCGGACGACGCCACGAACGTCCACGTCGCCGACGCGCTGCCGGCCGGGCTGACCTTCGTCTCGGCCACGCCGTCGGCCGGCGCCTGGGACGGCGACACGTGGACTGTCGGCACGCTGGACGACGGCGCCACGGCGACTCTCACGCTGGTGGCTCACGTCGCCGCCGCTGGCCCGATCACGAACACGGCCACAGTCGGCGCGGATCCATTCGATCCGGTCGAGTCGAACAACTCCGACTCGGCGGCGATCTCGCAGAGCCTCGACCTGGCGGTGACCAAGACGGTCGACGACCCGACCCCCAACGTCGGGGCGATCGTGGCCTTCAGCGTGGCAGTGTCGAACAGCGGCCCGAACTCTGCGCACAACGTCGTCATCCACGACGCCCTGCCGGCCGGGCTGACCTTCGTCTCGGCGGCGCCGAGCCAGGGCACCTACGACGCGGGCACCGGCAACTGGGACGCGGGGACGATCTCGCCGTCCAGCCCGGTGACGATGATCATCCAGGCGACGGTGACCGGCCACGCGGCGATGACCAACACGGCCTCGGTCGCGTCGCTGGACGAGGCTCAGACCTCTCTGCTCAACGATGCGGCGAGCGCGACGGTCACTCCGCAGCAGGCCGATCTGGCGGTCGCCAAGACCGTGGACGTGATCGGTCCGGAGATCGGCGACCCGATCCAATTCACCGTCAGCGTGACCAACAACGGGCCGGACGCCGCCACGAACGTGGTCGTCGCGGACGCGCTCCCGGCCGGCCTGACCTTCGTCTCGGCGGCTCCGACGCAGGGCGACTACGACCACTCGGCCGGCATCTGGACCGTGGGATCGATGGCCAGGGGCGCCACGGTGTCGATGGTCGTGGACGCCACGGTGGCGCTCGGCGGAAGCTACACCAACACCGCCACCGTGAGCGGGGATCAGTACGATCCCGAGCCCGCCAACAACGTCGCTCACGTCTCGCTGACGAGCCGCACGGCCGACATCGCCGTGACCAAGACGGTCGACGATTCGACGCCGAACGTCGGCGATACGGTCACCTACACCGTCACCGTCACCAACAACGGGCCTGATCCGGCCTCGCAGCTGGTCGTCACGGATGCCATTCCCGACGGCCTGACGCTCGTCTCGGCTGCGCCCGATCGGGGCACCTACGTGGCGGCCACGGGCGCCTGGACGATCGGCAACCTGGCCCTCAACGGCTCCGTCTCGATGGTGGTCAAGGCCAGGGTCACGGCGTCCGGGCGGATCGACAACGTCGTTGCCGTCACGGCCCTGCTCCAGACCGACCCGGTGTCGACCAACGACTCGGCCACGGCCACGATCGACGTGCCGGCCGCGGCGGATCTGGCAGTCGCCAAGACGGTCGACGTCGCCCATCCGGACGTCGGCTCGAACGTCACCTACACCGTCACCGCGACCAACAACGGACCGGACGACGCCACCGGCGTCAAGGTCACCGACGTCTTGCCGGCCGGCCTGAGCTTCGTATCGGCGGACCCGGCAGCCGACTGGGCCGGCGACACCTGGACAGTCGGCGCACTCGACGACGGCGCCTCGGCGACGCTGACGCTCGTGGCGACCGTCGCCGATCCCGGCACGATCAAGAACACCGCCACGGTCGGCGGGAACCAGTACGATCCCGAGCCGGCCAACAACTCGGCCAGCGTCTCATTCGACCAGCTCGTCGACCTGGCCGTGAAGAAGACCGTCGACGACGCGACCCCCAACGTCGGCGGCATAGCGACCTTCACCGTGACCGTATCCAACCTCGGCCCCGGGACGGCCACCGGTGTCGTCATCAACGATCCGGTCCCGACTGGGCTCAGCTTCGTGGGCAACACGCCCAGCCAGGGCGACTACTCCGCGGCCGGCGGCGTCTGGAACGTCGGCACCATCGCCGACGGCGCCTCGGCCACGCTCCAGATCCAGGCCCTGGTGGTCGGCTCGGGCGCGATGACCAACACCGCGTCGGTGGCCGCCGTCGACGAACCTCAGACCTCCAGCGCCAACGACGAGGGCAGCGCCACCGTCACCCCGCCCCAGGCCGACCTGGCCGTCGTCAAGACCGTCTCCCAGGTCCGGCCCGACGTGGGCGACTCCGACACGTTCACCGTGACGTTGATGAACCACGGCAGCGATGCCGCGACGAACGTCGCGGTCACCGACCTGCTGCCGGCCGGGCTGACGTGGACGGCCTCGAGCGCCAGCCAGGGCGGCTACGACCACAGCAGCGGCATCTGGACGGTCGGGACCCTGGCCAGCGGCGCCACCGCCACGCTGACGATCGAAGTCACGGTCGACGTCGCCGGCGACTACACCAACACGGCCGCGGTCTCCGCCTCGGACCAGTACGACCCGGACCCGAGCAACAACTCCGGCTCGGCCGACCTGACCACGCGCAAGGCCGACATCGCCGTCACCAAGACGGCCGGCAATCCGGCGCCCAAGGTCGGAACGTCGGTCGACTTCACCATCACCGCCACCAACAACGGGCCCGACGCGGCCAGCCAGCTCGTGGTCCACGACGCGCTGCCGTCCGGGCTCACGTACGTGTCCGACAGCGGCGGCGGCGCCTACAACCCGACAACCGGCGACTGGACGATCGGCGCGCTGGCGAACGGCGACAGCACCTCGCTCACCATCACCGCCCGGGTCACCGACTCCGGCTCGATCACGAACACGGCCGCCGTAGGGCATCTGTTGCAGCGCGACGACGTGCCGGGCAACAACTCGGACTCGGCCACGATCGACGTCCCCAAGGCGGCCGACCTGAGCCTCACCAAGACCGTCGACAACGATGAGCCGAACGCGGGCTCGAACGTGACATTCACGCTGACGGTGGCCAACGCCGGGCCGAATGCGGCCGGCGGGATCGTCGTCCACGACCCGTTGCCGGCCGGGCTGACCTACGTTTCGGACACTGGCCAGGGCGCCTACGACCCGGCGACCGGAGACTGGGCCGTCGGCGGCCTGTCCAAGGGCGACACCGCCTCGCTCGACATCACCGCCCTGGTCAACGTCGAGAGCCCCATCGTCAATACCGCCGAGATCACCGCCTCCTCGCTCTACGATCCGGACTCGACGCCGGGCAACGGAGTGGTCGGTGAGGACGACGAGGCGTCGGCCACGCTCAACGCCGGCGGAGTGGCGAACCTCTCGCTGTCCAAGACGGTCAACGAGACGAAGGTCGTGATCGGCGGGCGGCTGACTTATACCCTCGTGCTGACGAACCATGGGCCGGATCAGGCCACGGGCGTGATCGTCCGCGACTCTCTGCCGGCAGGTGTCACCTACGTGAGCAGCGCCGGCGGGACCTACAACCACACGACCGGCGCCTGGACCGTGGGCAGCCTCGCGTCGGGCGACTCGGCGACCCTGACCGTCACGGTCCGCGACGGCGTGGCCGGCTCGATCGTGAACACGGCCGAAGTCGTGGCCGAGACGCAGCGCGACCCCAATTCCACGCCGGACAACCACAACCCGAACGAGGACGATCAGAGCACCGTCTCGCTGCTCTCCTCTCATGCCACGCCGCCACCGACGGAGGCGACCCAGTCGAGCGCTCCGGCGCCTCAGGGTCCCATCGGATTCGTCCTGGTCACGATCGCGCTCGCCGCGGGCGGGATCTTCCTGCTCGCAGCTTCGCGTCGCTACACGCCGGCGCGAGTGAAGAGCAGGCCGCGCCGTCGCCGCTGAGCCGCCGAACGGAGTGGTCGCCGCCGGCCGGCGGTCCGCCTCCGCAGGCCTAAACTGATCGCGATTGCGCCCCACATCGGAGAAGCGACGATGACGTTCGGTCCGAGCACCTTCGTTCTCAATCAGAAGCTCTTCTCGGTCGGCGGCGACCTGTGGATCGAGGACGCGGCGGGCAACCACGTGTTCGGTGTCCAGGGCAAGGTCTTGAGCCTGCGGCGCCACCACACCCTGGTGGATCCGTCGGGGACCGCCCTGTACGAGATCGGCCAGTCGCTTGCGCACGTGCGCCGGACGTTCGAGATCAAGCGGGGCGAGGAGATCGTCGCCACCATCACCGAAGCCCTGATGAGGCTCCTGGGCGACCACTTCACCATCACGCTGGCGAGCGGCGACCCGTTGACCGTGACGGGTGACTTCATCAATCGCGAATTCCACGTGACCCAGGACGGGACGGAAGTGATCATGGTGTCGCGCCGGCTGCTCAGCCTCCGCGACAGCTACGGCGTGCAGGTCGCGCCCGGCTTCGACGTGCCGCTCGCCCTGGCCATAGTCGTGGCGCTCGAGCAGATGGAGCTCGAAGAGCGGCAGCGCTAGCGGGTTCTGCCCGTCGCTCGCAGGATCGAGGCACGAACGGCCGGACTGTCACCGCCGCGGGCGGGGCGGTCTGGTCCGGCGATCGCGAGCCGGCGGTCCGGACCGCGGCGGTCGTCGCGACGGCTGTTCCCGGGCCGGCCGGACCGGTCGGGCCGGCTTGATCAGGAGCCACACCACGACACCGGCCACGACCAGCGCCAGCGTGGCGGCCAGGCCGCCGATCAGGAGCAGTGGCGGGCCCGATTCCGGCGCGCCGCCCGGCGGTCCGCCGCCGGCGACAGGTCCGGCGGACGGCGGGGCCGCGGGTCCGGCCGCTCCGGGCTGAGTCGACGCCGGTGGATCGGGCACCCAGCCCGGCGGCGCGACGAGCGCGAAGTCGCCGAAATCGGTCACGACGGCTGTAAACGTGTGCGAGACGCCGGCTGGGTCGGTCGCGAGCGGCGTCCACGTTCCGCCGGCGTAGCGCTCGATCGTGGCCGCCGGCAGGCTGCGCGGGCCACGCAACACGACCGTCACGCCGCCGCTCGCCTGCCCGCTGACCGCCGCCCCGCCCTGGCCGGTCAGGGTGAAGCGATAGACGTTGCCGGCGATGACGCCGTCCGCCGGCTGCGCGGCAGGCTGGACGGGCACGATGGACACGCTTATCGACGTGGTCAGAGGTGGCATGTCCAGATACCCGGCGCCGGCGAAGACCTGCGCCTGGGGCGGCTGCTCGGACGTCGCGACCGCGACGTTCGGGCTCTGCCCTCCCTGAACCGGGACGGTCGCGGCCGCCGACGGGGCACCGCCCTGGTAGCCGGCCGGTGGCGACAGCCACTTGTATTCGTCCTCGACGACCACGCCGTCGTAGAGGGGCGGTCCCGAGATCGGTGCCAGGCGCTGAGCGGCGACGACCAGGCCGAGGCCTGCCGCCAGGGCCGCCAGGGCGAGCCGCCGCCGGCCCATCACAGCCACCAGGTCGCGAGGTCCGCCAGGACGTGAGCCGCGGCGGGCGCAGCCGGGCCGCCGAACCAGAGCCGCAAACCCCCGAACCAGAGCCCCACGCCGACGTCGAGCGGGACGACGTGCCAGCCGTAGATCGGGACGTGGATGAGGGCGAATAGGACGCTCGTGGCCATGAGCGCGATCGCTTCCCCGACCGCTTCCCCGCCCGCGGCGGCGAGCCAGCGCCACAGCGCACCGCGCAGGACGAGCTCCTCCGCGGTCGCGACGAGCGTGGTCACCGCAACCCACGGCCAGAACGCGGCGGCGTGGCCGAGCACGAGCGGCGGGAGCGGCCAGCGAGCCAGGAGCGAGATCGCGACGAGCGCGCCGCCGGCCCCAACGCCGGCCAGGAGCGGCAGGGCCCGCGGCCGGGATGGCGCGAACCCGGCCAGCCGCGCCACCGCAAGCAGCGCGAGGCCGAAGACGAGGCCCTCGGTGACGCCGTCGAGCGCCCCGGTGCTGAAGATCTGCCAGCGGACCGCGACCGCGAGCCCGAGCCCGAGGCCGGTCGCAGCGGCCATGCCCGCGGCCGTTCCCCGGCCCCGGACCGCGCCCCGGCCCAGGCCGGCCGCCGGTCCTCGCTCCGAGCTCGCCTCGGCCGGAGCCACCGTCATCGCGGCAGCGGCACGAGCGACCGATCGATCGGTCCGCTGGCGAACTGCGCCGGCCAGACGGTCACGCTCTTGGGGGTAGCGGCGGCACCGGCGCTGGGCGCCGCCGGCTGCCATTGCCAGATCACTGCCGCGGCGAGCTCGTTCTGGCCGAGCCGGCCCGGCACGGTTGAGAACCGCAGGCCCGAGCCGTTCGGCAGACTGCCTTCCGGCAGGTCGACCGCACGTGCGGCGGCCGCGATCGCCGCCGGGTCGAAGCCGGCCGCATTCGGCAGCACGTCGTGGAACAGCGCCCAGGCGGCCGAGAATCCGGCCAGCCCTTCTTCGGTGGGCTGAGATGACCCGTTGGCCTTCGTCCAGACCGCCGCGAAGCGGTCGTAGAGCGCTCGAGTGGCCGGCTGCAGGGCAGCCGGATTGAAGCCGCCGGTCGGACGGTCTGAGGCGAAAACGCCGACCGCGTCGGCGCCCAGCTCCTCGCCGAAGTCGTTGACGCACTGGGCCATCGTCGAGCCGATGAGAGCGCCGACGTGCACGTTCGCGGCGATCATCGCCCGTCGGAACGCCTCCCCGTCGAGGATGTGGGCGGCCAGGATCACGACGTCGGGACGCGACGCGACCAGCCGTGCCAGCACGGCCGGCCAGTCCGGCAGCGACAGCGAATAGTCGATCCGGTCGGCGAGCACCGAGCCGGCGGCCGCGACCCCAGCCTGGGCGGCATCGGCTACCGACGAGGCGTAGTCGTCCGTGGCGGCGACGATCGTCACCCGCAGGCTCGACGCCGTCTTCCCGAGGAGCGGCGCCAGCTCCGTGGCCGCAAACGCGGCCGAGTTCGCTCCCAGGCGAGCGCCGTCGGCCCCGACTCGGAAGACGAGCGGCAGACCCCGCCCCGTCAGCTGGTCGGCCACGGCTCCCGATTCCCAGTAGACCAGCCCGGCGCTCGCCGCCGCGCTGCTCACCACCATCGACAGGTCGGACGCGTACGAGCCGACGACGACCGAAGCTCCTTCGGCCTTGAGCTCGCCCACCACGGCTCCGGCCTGGCTGCTGTCGGAGAGGTCTCGAACGTCGAGTGAGATCTGCCTGCCCTGGACTCCGCCGTCGGCGTTGACCATGTCGGCGGCCAGCTGGATCCCCAGCCGCTCCTGACCGGCAAGCTCGGCCGGCATGCCGCTGAGCGGCAGCACGACGCCGATGCGCAGGGCGCCGCGGGCCGCCGACCCTGCCTGCGAAACCGCGGCCGCCGAGGTGCTGCCGCCGACCAGGACGGCGATCAGCAAAGCGGCGGCGCCGCCGCGGAACACGTTGGCGGCTCGGAACTGGTGAAATCGAGGCGGCTGGGCGAGACGAAGCATCTTGGGGCTCCTCATTTGACGGTGAAGAATATCTGTGGCGACCAGTCGCGCGGGTTGAACGGCGCGTGGTCGTTGGCGACGAACTCGGCCTTGATGACGTACGTGCCGGGATTGACCGGGATGTCCTTGGTCAGGCTGTACTGCATGTACCAGAGGGAGTTGTCGAGGTAGAGGTGGACGTGGCCCTGATCGGGCCGGATGTCTTCATTCGTGTCGTCGACGACCGTCGCCCCCGTCACGCTGACGACGACGTGAACCGTGCTGCCGGTGATCACCTCGTTGGGAGTGGGGGACACGATGCTGACGACGGCCGTCGTCGATGGTCGGCCGGACGGTTGGTAGCTGGCGTACGGGGCGTCACTTGAAGCCGGCGGCGAGGACGGAGAACCGGAGCTGCAGGCGGCGACGACGAGCGCGGCGAACACCGCCGCGGCCGGTCGGCGGAACCGGAGGGGACGCATTTCGTACCTCATGAGCTGGCGTCGATCTGGAGCTGGACCCGTAGGGCGATGCCGTCGGGCCCGGCGGCGGTCAGGGTGAAAGTGGCCGGCAGGCCGGTCACCTGCACCGGCGCGGCCTCGTGGCCGGAGTCGAGGATCTGGGGCTGGAGCGCGACCGAGCCGCCCGACGCGAGAAGCTCGGTCATGGTCACGCCCGACACGGGCATTTCCTTGCCGCTCGCGTCGAACCAGGTGGCGTGGAGCAGGTTGGGTCCGGGCGCTCCCGGATCCAGGTAGATCTGGACCGTCCGGCCGCCGCCGAGGTGGACGGTATAGATCGTCGGCAGGCCGGCGACCTTGTTCGCGTCGATCTGCTGGGGCGCGCTCCGGACCGTCACCGTCAGGTCCACCTGCACCGAGGCCGTCGGTTCTGTCACGAGCGCGGAGATCTGCCAGGACCCGTCGATGGAGAGGTTCGCGCCGGTTCCGGCGAAGACGCCGGTGCCGCGGCGGGCGAGATCGAGCGTCGAAGCTCCTATGTCCGGACGCGAGGCGAGGCTGAAGCTCAGACGGACGGCGGTCGCGTCGACCGGCGCACCGGTGTCGTAGTCGGCGACCCGGACCGTGAAGTCGTTGCTCCCCACCGTGCCGGGCGATACGGTCAGCACCAGTCGAACGGAGGTGCCGAAGTCCGAGCCCGTGACCGTCAGCGGCACGGCCGCCGCCGCGGGATTGGCCTGCGAGGCGCCCTGGCCGGCGTCGGCCGCGGCGACCTCGCTCGGCGGGGCGATGTTGACCAGTATCGATGCGACCAGCAGCGCAACCGCTCCGAGCGCCAGCTCGGTCGAGCCGGCGCGACGCAGCGGCCGCAGCTCGTGCCCGGCGCGCGGCACGTTGCGGAAGTGGTTCAGCGCGCCCAGGGCCGCGATCGGCACGAGCAGTCCCACCTTGAGCAGGATCAGCCGCCCGAAATCGGTCGAGACGAGCGCGTCGATCGAGCCGATGTCGGCCACCGCCCGCAGCGCGCCGGTGACGGCCACGATCCCGATCCCGAACCCGGCCAGGAGCGCGAATCGTCTGGCGAGCTCGCCCTCCGCGGGCGTCGCCGAGCCGCGCAGCTCGACCAGCAGCGCGACCAGACCGCCGAGCCACAACCCGACGGCGGCGACATGGAGCCACTGCAGGCCGATCTCGGCCGGGGCGAAGGCCTGGGACGCGGCGTGGCTGAGCGTTGCCTCGATGAGAAGGGCCGCCGCGGCGAGCACTCCCACCCCCGCCATCAGGACGCGTCGGGCGCGCCGGGCACGCAGCATCGGGAGGAGCGCCGCGCCGAGCAGGCCCGCCGCCAGGATCAGCGGCGAAAGGCGCAGGATCGCGTCGCCGCCCAGGCTGGTGCCCGGCAAATCCGCGAGCGAGGCCCCGGCGTCGCCGATCTGGGACCCCACCAGTAGAGCCGTCCCCACGAACGAGACCGCCAGTTCGATCGCGGCCAGCCGCAGCGGCAGGCGAAGCTCGCCCGGCAGAAGCACCGCGCCCAGGAACGCGGCGCCAAGCAGGCCGAGCAGCCCGACGTACAGGATCCAGCGGCCGACGATGACCCCGGTCGATGCGCCGCTCGCCACTTCCGAGGCCGCCGGCACGGTTGAGGTGGCCCCGGTCGGCGGCGCGGCCGCGCCGACCGAGAACGCGTACGAGCCCGCAGCGAGGTGTCCGTCGAGGGCCGACACGGTCCGCCACGCCACGGTGTAGACGCCATCTACGAGCGGTCCAACAGCGACGCTGAGCTCGTCGGAGCGACCCGCCAAGGCCAGTAAAGGCCCGACCGTGTGCGGCGCTCCGCCGCTATCGAGGACGCGGATCGAGGAGAGCTTCGGGTCCGGGGCTTCGGTGAAGGTCAGGGTCACGGCGGCGGGCGCGGTCGCCGCAGCGGAGTTGGGCGCCGGATCCGCGGACAGAAGCAGGGCATGGGCGCTCGCCGCGGGAACGGCGAACGCCACGAGCGCCAGCACCGCCAGGGCCAGCGCCAAGCCTGCGGCCGCGAGAATCCTGCGCATCGCTAGGCCCGCCGTCTGGTGGCGCGAAGGCCGAAGATCAGCCCGGCGAGCCCGAGCAGCACGCCGAGCCCGCCGACGCTCAGGCCGGCGACCAGCGCGAACCGCGCGTCGTCGGAGGCAGTGGAAGCGGCCTGCTGCGCCGCCGCGGCCGCCGTGTTCGCCGATGTCGCTCGGCCGTCGACCCTCTGGATGAGCGTGCTTAGGTCACCGACGGCGGGGAGCTTGACGGGGAACTGCGCGGCGGTTCCGTCGGTGACCGGATCGAAGGTCTGGTCGGACGAAGTCGCCGTCTCGTCGACCGTCTGGCCGTGGATCGAGCCGGCGAGATGGAACGTGTAGTCGCCGACTTCGGTCGGGGTCAGCACGGCGTCGTATTCGCCGGGCGTTCCCAGGCCGGTGTCGGGGTCGAACGACGGCTGGAGCGGCAACGCCGCGGTCTGCTGCCCGGCAGTCGAAGCGACGACCGTCAGGTCGCCCGGCTGAAGGTCGTCGACCGGCTGACCGGCGGCGTCCTTGACGACGACCTGGACGGCGTTTTCGACGCCGGCGTACGTGGGCTCGTGGAGCCAGCCCATGGCCACGCTGTACGTGCCGAATTGCTTGACGACGTGGGCGCTGGCGGTCGATGCCAGGATCAGTGCCAGCATGAGCGCGACGCCGAGTGCGACGCCGAATCTGAATCTGAAGCGCATGGGTGCCCCTTGCGGCTGAACCTGCCGGCGCTGACGGCCGGCCGATGGACCGGGCAGATCCCGGTCTCAGGCGGGAAGGGGCGCCGGCGGGGCACGTCCAGCGAGGTTGCGCGCGATGACGGAAGAGGCGGAACGGATCGGGTCCGTTCGGAAGCGCGGCCGGGGCTCGGGAGCGACGGCCGGCAGGCGGGCGCGGCCCGCCGCGATCTGCTCCTCCAGGGCGGCGATGCCCCACCGGAAGAGAGCCGCGACAGCGGCGACGGCGAGGCTGACCAGGAGGAACACCGGCACGGGGCCGAGGATCTGCGTAGAGCCCAGGACGCCGAGGCCGGGCAGCGTCAGGCCGGCGCTGGCGCGCTCGTAGTTCTCCTGGACCACGAACAGAACCACCGCGATCGCGAACACCCTGGCCCACAGCGGCAACAGGGCGCGGGCGTAGGTGCCGGCCGAAAGCCTGTCGGGGCCGCCGCCGGCGGCCGATCGCCGCACCAGCCGGTGGAGGTATGCGACCCGAACCGACGCGGCGGCCGTCAGCAGACAGACTGCGGCGAGCACGGCCCTGACGGTCTCGTCCCAGCGGCTGCCGTGGCCGGTTTGCGCGAGCGCGGCGGCGTAGGCCGGCCCGTACGCCAGCAGGAAGACCAGGTTGTGGCCGACGACCAGCACGGCGAGTGCCAGCACGGTTTTGAACCCCAGGCTCGAGACGCGGCGCCACATGTTCGGGACTGTAGAGAGCGGCGAGCCCCGCGCGGCCTTTTCGGCCCGCTGGTTCGCCCGCCGCGCCAACATCGAGCCGGCCGCCGGCGCCGTACCGCCCTGCGCACCGGTCGGGGCGCCGCAGTCCTGCTCGGTCGACGCCGCGAACGTGTCGACGGCTCGCCCGGCGGAGCACCACCGATTTGACACATGTCAAATCGTGACTATCCTGGCGGCATGGATCCCCAACTTCTGGAAGCGCTCCGGGCCCTGGCCGACGCGTCGCGACTCCGGCTGGTCGGGCTGCTGGCCGGGCGGCCCATGGCCGTCGAGGAGCTGGCGGCCGCAAGCGGGCTGTCGGCCGGCACCGTCGTCCACCACCTCAAGCGCCTGGAGGCGGCCGGCCTGGTCGAGGCGACGCCGCGCCGGCCGTACGTCGAATACTCCCTGCGCGTCGATCGGCTGGCGGCGGTGTCGAAGCAGCTGGCGAGCCTCGAACGAGCGGACGAAGCCGGCGCCGAGCTGGCGGGACCGGACGGCGAGCCGCTGCCGGCCTACGACGCGAAGGTGCTACGCGCCTTCCTTCGCGACGGGCGGCTGGTGTCGATACCGGCCCAGGATCGCAAGCGCCAGGCGGTGCTGCGCTATCTCGCGGCGCACTGCTTCGCCGAGGATCGGCCGTACCTGGAGCGCGAGGTCAACGAGCGCCTCGCTGCATACCACGAGGACGTGGCCGCGCTGCGGCGCTACATGGTCGGGGCGGGCCTGATGACCCGAGCCGGCGGCGAGTACCGCCGCGCCGGCTGAGAGACCCGGGCCCGGCCCGTCCTACTCCATCGCCGCGGCGAACATCCCGTCGGGGCCGAACTCGATCGCTGCCGGAGGCCGGACGACCTCGCAGCGGCCTGTGGCCAGCACCTCGGCCAGCGCCGGCTCGCTGACGTAGAGCAGCTCGAGGTGCTTGGTGTCGCGGATACGAACGATCCGCGCATCGGGCGGCTCGACCCTGATGGCGCTGGCGATGGCGATGGAGAGCGCCTGCCGGTCCGTGTCCACCGTCAGCGGAATGCGCGCGCCCTCCGGCGTCTTGGCCGTGATGCAGTTCATGTAGGTCTTGTGGGCGTCCACCTTCTCGACCGCGCGCCGCAGCACCACCTCGGCCATGCCGATGCCGACGGCGTTGCCCTCCGTCTCGGCGGTCAGATCGCGGACGAATATCCGCTGGACGTCCGGACCGGCGCCGGTCGGGCCCGAGTAGTAGCGGCCGACGACGTTCGAATCCATTCCCAGGCCGCTTATGTCCTTGCCGATGAAATCGAGCACGAGGACGTCGATCGCGTCCAGCGGCAGCCGGCCCATCCGCCGGCGGGCCATGACCAGAAGCTCGCGCTCGCGATCCCAGATCCGGTCCCGCGGCACCGCCTCGACCCGCCACAGCCGCGAGTACCCGTTCTCGACCAGGGCCAGCCCGAACGGGATGTTCGCCTTCGAGAGGGTGAACTCGGCGACCGCCGGGATCAGCTCGTGGAACGTGGCGAAGCCCTGGCGATGGAACGTGTCGGCGCCCTTCTGCTTGCCCAGCCCGATGGCGATCATCTTCATCAGGCCGCTCTCGATCTCGCCGCTGAAGTCGGTGTGCGGCTTAACGCGGTTGATCGGGACTATCACGTCCGCGCCTTCGAGGGCGTTGCGGTCGACGAATACCGGGACGCCGGGCCGGACCTCGCCCAGCTCGACCGTCTCCATGCTCGAACGGATCTCGCAGCCGATCGATTCGGGAGTCATGCCGTAGGACGCCAGGACCTCGATCTGGCCCTCCGGCGTGGCGCCGCCGTGGCTGCCCATGGCCGGTACCACGAAGACCTCGGCACCGGCGGCGCGCATCCACGCGACGGCGGCTTTGACGACCTCGTCGATGCGGTCGATGCCGCGGCTGCCGACGGCGAGACAGACGCGCGAACCTGGTGCGATCGCCGAGCGGACCGGGTCGAGCGCCGCCGAAACGGCCGCCGCCACGTCCTCGACCTCGGCCGGGTCCATGCGGTGCCGGACGAGAGCCCAGCGTGGCAGACCTCCGCGCAGGAACTCGGCGAACGGCTCGCCGCGCGATGAGTGCGACGGCGTGGGTCCGCCGGCGGGCGCGGGCGGGTCGGTGAGCGTCTCCGACGGGGGCGCGGGACGAGGAGCGTTGTCGTGATGCATCGGCGGGCTGCCTCCCGGGCTTGGCCGGCCCGAAGCCGGGCTTCGCGATCGGCGGACGACGCGTCAACTCTACGCCGGACCGGCCGCCGGCTCGTCGTGGGCCGGCAGGGCGATGGCGCCGCATGGGATGTATCGTCAGCCGATGCCTCACGACGACCTGCTGCAGCGCGCAAGCACGGGCCCGGCTGCCGCCGACGCCACCGCGATGGCGCGGTTCGAGCGCCTGATCGAGATCGTCGAAGGCCTCGAATCCTGCGTCCTGGCACTCTCCGGCGGCATCGACTCGAGCTTCCTGCTGGCCGTCGCGTCGCCGCTCCTGGGCGAGCGGTGCCTGGCGCTGACGGCCGAATCGGCTGCGGTTCCGGTCTGGGATCGGACAGACGCCGCCGCGGCCGCGGGGGAGGCGAGCCGTCACGGGGCACGCTGGCGGACCATCTCGACCAAGGAACTCGACGACCCGCGCTATGCCCGCAACCCGCGGTCGCGCTGCTACTTCTGCAAGCTCGAGGTCTACGGCGCCGCCGCCGACATCGCCCGGGCGGAGGGCTACGCCTGGGTCCTCGACGGCACCAACGCCTCCGACACCGAACGCCTCGACCGGCCCGGCATGACGGCCGCCGCCGAGCTGGGCGTTCGCTCGCCCCTCGCCGAAGCCGGCATCACCAAGGACCAGCTGCGCCTGCTGGCGCGATCGATCGGCGTCGAAGGCTGGGACCGGCCGGCCTCGGCATGTCTGGCGAGCAGGATCCCGTTCGGGGAGGTCATCACGGCCGGGCGGCTGCGGCGGGTCGAGGCGGCCGAGCTCGCGCTTCGTGCGCTCGGCTTCCGCCAGGTGCGGGTTCGGGACTTCGGCAGCCACGCCCGCGTGGAGGTCGAGGCGGACGCGTTGAGCGACCTGGAGGTCCGGGCCGCAGCCGTCGAGACGCGGCTCGTCGATCTCGGCTTCGAGAGTTGGTCGCCCGCGACGTACGCCGGAACCGGAGCGGGAGACAGTCAGAATGAGCCGGTCTGACGCGGCCGGGTCGCCGGTGCCGGGCGCAACGGTGCCGGGCGCAACGGCGCCCGCCGGCGTCTATGCCGCGAGGCTGGAGGAGTTGCTGACGGGCGTCGCCGCGGGGACGGTGCCGATCGAGGCCGCCCTCGAGTCGCTGCGAACGCTGCCGTTCAGCGACCTCGGCTTCGCCCGGGTCGACCACCACCGCGGCCTGCGACAGGGCATGGTGGAGTTCGTCTACGGTCCGGGCAAGACCCGCGAACAGCTCGTCGCGATCGTCGAGGCTCAGCTAGACCGCGACGCTTCGAGCGTCGTGGTGACCCGTGTCGCCGCCGCCGACGCCGCCGCGATCCGCGCCCTGGCCGGTGCGCGCGGCCTGGACTCCGAGTGGCGCGAGCCGTCGGGCCTTCTGGTCATCCCTCGCGCCGTTCCCGAGGCCCGCGGCCGGCTCCTCGTGCTGACCGCCGGGACCTCCGACCTGCCCGTCGCCGAGGAGGCCGAGTCGGTGGCCTCCATCCTGGGCACGAACGTCCGCGTCATCGCCGACGTCGGCGTCGCGGGGTTGCACCGCCTGCTGGCGGAGCAGCCGGAGATCGATCGAGCCGACGCCATCGTCGTGGTCGCGGGCATGGACGCCGCGCTCGCCAGCGTCGTCGGCGGCCTGGCCCGAGTGCCCGTGATCGCCTGTCCGACGAGCGTCGGCTACGGCTCCACCTTCGGCGGCTTGAGCGCGCTGCTGGCGATGCTGTCGTCGTGCGCGCCGGGAGTCGCGGTCGTCGGCATCGACGACGGCGTTGGGGCGGGCACGATCGGCGCCCTGATAGCCCGCGGTCGATAGCGGCCGGAGCCGAAAGGGACGAGCGCGTCCGGCGACTTCAGATCGTCATCGCCCCGAAGCCGCCGTCCACGCGAACGAGGGCGCCCGTGACGAAGCCGGAGGCCCGCTCCGAGGCCAGCCAGATCATCGTCCCGACGAGCTCCTCGGCCTCGCCCAGTCGCCCGGCCGGAGTGTGGCGCAGGATCGCCTCGATGCGGGCATCGTCGAGCAGCTTGCGGTTCTGCTCGGCCGGGAAGAAGCCGGGCACGATGGCGTTGACGCGGATTCGATGTGGCGCCAGCTCGCGGGCCAGGTAGAGGGTCAGGATGTTCATGCCGGCCTTGGAGACCGAATAGGTCAGGACGCGGGACAGCGGAATCTCGGAAGAGGACGACGAGAAGTTGATGATCGCCCCGCCCTTGCCGCGGTCGACCATGGCCTTGCCGAAGACCTGGCAGGCGATCAGGGCCGACGTCAGGTTCGTGTCCAGGATGCGGTGCCACTCCTCCAGGCCGAGCTCGAAGAACGGTGTGGAGCTGTTGATGCCGACGGCGTTGACCAGGATGTCGACCGGGCCCAGGCGCTGCTCCACGTCCACGCGGGCCTGCTCCACGGAGGCCGGGTCCGAAGCGTCGAGCACCACCGCGACAGCCCGCGCGCCCTCCGCCTCGAGGGTGGCCACAAGCTCGTCGGCGCGCTCGCGGGAGCGGTCCATGACCGCCACGGCGGCGCCCGCCCTGCCGAAGCCGTGGCAGACGGTGCCGCCCAGGACCCCGGCTCCGCCGATCACCGCGGCCACTTTGCCGGTCAGGTCGAAGAGCGCCGTGCCCGCTGCCGCGCCGGTCGCCGTGTTGTCTGCAGCCATCGCTACGACTCCTGGACCCAGGCGTGCGCCGGGTCGAAATACGGGGCCATCCGGCGGCCGTCGCCGGCCATGATCCACAGGTAGTAGAGCGAGTATCCGGGCGCCGCCACCACGGGGTGGTAGCCGCTCGGGATCGCCACCACATCGCCATCGCGAACGATGACGGCTTCCGCGCCGGCGTCGTCGTAGAGGATCTGGACGCCGAAGCCGCCGGCCGGGTCGAACTTGTAGAAGTAGACCTCCTGGAGGCGGACCTCGTCGGGCGGCGCCTCGCGGTCGTGCTTGTGGGGCGGATACGACGACCAGTTTCCCGGCGGGTTGATCGTCTCGCCCAGCAGCAGCCGGCTGGCGGCGTGTTCGGGTCCGAGGATCGTCCGGATGTCGCGGCGCCAGTTGCCCTTGCCGGCCTCCCCGATTCGCTGATCGCCCGGGCCGATGATGCGCGCCTTTGCCGGAGCCTCCCCGCCGCGAGGCGCCGTCGCGATGGCGAGTTGAGCCGGCCCGTGGGCCGTCAGTCGCAACTCCGTGTCGGGCGGGGCGTAGACCGTGTGGCCCGGGCCTTCGAAGACGGACGATCGCCCGCCCGCCGACCCCAGCCGCTCGCCGTCCGCCTGGACGTCGACGACGCCGCTGAGCACCACTATGGCCGTTTCGAGCGGGCCGCGAGACTCGAACGACTGGCCGGCGGCAAGGTCCGCCAGGGCGAGTCCGATGAGATCGCCCGCTCGAGCGGGCGCGACGAGGGTTCGGGTCACGGCGGCGTTCCATTTCTCCGGCACGCTGGTCCGGATCGGCGAGCTTGTGTCAGACTCGACTGGCTGTCGCTCATAGTGTTGCCCCATCCGCGAGGAGTTGCCAATGGCACGACACGGCCGTTGCGCGTGGATCGATGCCTCCGCCGGCGCGTCGGGCGACATGCTGCTGGGCGCGCTCCTCGATGCCGGGGCGCCGCTCGAGGCGGTGGCCGCGGCCATCGCCGCCCTCGGGGTCGAGCCGATCGAGATCCGGCCGCGGCAGGTCCGCCGCCACGGGCTGCGCGCCACCAAATCCGACGTCGTGACGCACGACGGCGCCGCGTCGCGCACGGTCGCCGACGTGCTGGCGATCGTCGCCGCCGCGAACCTGGCTCCCGGCGTGGCCGCGTTCGCGCGAGACGTGTTCGGGGTGCTTGCCGCGGCCGAGGGCGCGGTCCACGGCGAGGAGCCGGCTCGTGTCCACCTGCATGAGGTCGGCGCACTCGACTCGCTGGCCGACGTCGTCGGCTGCGCCGCCGCCCTCGGAGCGCTCGGCCTGCTCGAGCCCGATGCGCGGGTAGTGGCCGGTTCCGTGGCCCTGGGTTCGGGCAGCGTGGCCACGGCACACGGCCCTCTCCCGGTCCCGGTGCCGGCGGTCCTGGCGACTCTCGCGGGACGGGGCGCGACGGTGACGGCGGGCGGCGACGGGGAGCTGTGCACGCCGACCGGCGCGGCGCTTCTCGTGACCCTCGCCAAAGAGTGGGGCGCTCTGCCCCCGATGCGCATCGAGTCGGTCGGGACCGGGGCCGGCACGGCCGATCCCGCGGAGCGCGCCAACGTCCTGCGGGTGGTGCTCGGCACCGCCCTCGGCCCGGCCGGCGTCTCGTGGCGTCAGGACGACATGTTCGAGCTGGAGGCGACCGTCGACGACCTCGATCCGCGGCTCTGGCCGGCGGTGCTCGACGCGCTCGTCCTGGCCGGGGCCGCCGACGCGTGGCTCACCCCCGTCGTCATGCGCAAGGGCCGGCCCGGCCACGTCGTAACGGCGCTCGTGGGCGCGGAGGCGGTCGACGCCGCGACCCGGGCCCTGTTCGCGCAGTCGACGACGCTCGGCCTTCGCCTGCGCCCGACCGCCCGCCGGGCGCTGCCGCGCGACGAAGTCGTGGTCTCGGTGGACGGCCGCGACGTGCGGGTCAAGCGCGGGCTGCTCGACGGCCGGCCGGTGACCGTGCAGGCCGAATACGCCGACGCTGCGGCCGCCGCCGAAAGCCTCGGCGTCCCCGTCCGGTCGATTCTCGAGCGCGCCGCCGCGCTGGCGCGTGCCCGAGAATGAGCGACCCCGGCAAGGGCTCGCCGACCGCGACCATCGTGGTCATGGGCGTCTCAGGCAGTGGCAAGACGACCGTCATGCGAGCGCTCGCGGCCGAGCTCGGCTGGCCGACGGCGGAGGCGGACGAGTTCCATTCGCCAGCCAACGTGGCCAAGATGCACTCGGGCACGGCGCTGACGGACGATGATCGCTGGCCCTGGCTAGAGGCACTGGCGGCGTGGATCGGCGAGCGCGAGCGAGCCGGCGAGAACGCCCTGGTAACGTGCTCGGCGCTGCGCCGGACGTACCGCGACCTGCTGGCGCGCGGCCATCCGTCCGTCTGGTTTGCCCACCTGGTCGTAGAGCCGGCCGTCATCGCCGATCGCCTGGAGCACCGTCGGGGACACTACATGCCCGCGGCGCTCCTGGCCAGCCAGCTGGAAATCCTCGAGCCGCTCGACGCGGACGAGCCGGGCGCCGCGATCCCGGCGCGCCGACCCCCGCCCGAGATCGCCGTCGACATCCTGGCGCGGTTGCGGCAGGGTCCGTGATCGCCCGGCCGGCGGGCCGCGCTTCGGACCCGCCGGAACGCCGCCTGCCTTCGCCAGGCTATCTTGATGCCACGCAATGACCACCAAGGAGGCTTCGGCCGTGCAAATCGGACTCGTTGGACTCGGGCGCATGGGCGCCAACATGTCGCGGCGCTGGCTGGCGAACGGGCACACCGTCTTCGGCTACGCCCGAACCAAAGCCACCGTCGACGGGCTCGTGACCGACGGCGCGCTCACGGGCGGCTCGGTCTCGCTCGCGGACCTCGTGTCGAAGCTGCAAGCGCCGCGCGTGGTCTGGCTGATGGTCCCGGCGGCCTCGGTCGACGCCACGCTCGAGCAGCTCAAGCCGCTCCTGGCGGCCGGCGACATCGTTATCGACGGCGGCAATTCCTACTATCGCGACGACATCAGGCGCTCCAGGGAGCTCGCGCCCGCGGGCATCCGCTACCTGGACTGCGGCACCAGCGGTGGCGTGTGGGGCCTCGAGCGAGGCTACTGCCTGATGATCGGCGGCCCCGACGACGCGGTCGCCCTTCTCGATCCGATCTTCAAGGCGCTTGCCCCCGGCGTGGCGTCGGCCGCGCGCACGCCCGGACGCGAGGGCGAGCCGACCACGGCCGAGCAGGGTTACCTCCACTGCGGACCGGCGGGGGCCGGCCACTTCGTGAAGATGGTCCACAACGGCATCGAGTACGGCTTGATGGCTGCCTACGGCGAGGGCCTGAACATCCTGCATCACGCCGGCGCCGGGCTCGGCCAGCGCGAGATCGACGCCGAGACCTCGCCGCTGCGCGAACCCGAGATGTACCAGTACAGCCTCGACCTGGCGGCCGTGACCGAGGTCTGGCGCCGCGGCAGCGTCGTCGCATCGTGGCTGCTCGACCTCACCGCCCAGGCCCTGCTCCAGAGCCCGGATCTGGCCGAGTTCTCCGGCCGCGTGTCCGACTCGGGCGAGGGCCGCTGGACGAGCATCGCCGCCATCGACGTCAGCGCGCCGGCGCCGGTCCTGACCACCGCGCTCTACTCGCGCTTCGCGTCCCGCGGAGAGGCCGATTTCGGCGACAAGGTCCTCTCGGCGATGCGCTTCGGCTTCGGAGGGCACCTCGAGAAGAAGGCCTGATCGGGGCGGGGGCGGTAGCCCTCCGGCGACCGAGCCCACCAGGACCGCGCCGGCCGCCAACCCCGACCGGGTCGAGCCCATGCTTCGAATCGGCGACCGCCCGGTAGGGTAGCCTTTCGGAAGGCGGGGTGGCGAGGCCCGGGTACGTGGCGTCCCGTCCTCCCTGGTGCCACGTTGGAATCTGGAGGTGGATCGATGTCGGATCGGCTGAAGTGGCGTGAGCGTGTCAGCCTTCCCCTGGGCCGGATCGTCCTGGCGGCGGCCATGTTCGGGGCCGTCCCTCTGTCCCTGACCGCGTGCTCGAATTCGACCGCTTCGCCCACGGCCTCGCCCACAGGCACCGCCGCTGCCACCGCCTCGCCCGCTGCCTCGGCGTCAGCCACCATCACCGCCTCCGCTTCCGCCAGCGCGTCCGCCGGCGCCTCGCCCACCGGCACCGCCTCGCCCACGACCCAGCCGACGCCGGCTCGTTCGGCGAGGCCGGCAACCCCCGCGATCGCGATCTCCGCCAGCGACTTCCACAGCTGCGCGCTCCTGTCGGGCGGAAGCGCAAAGTGTTGGGGCGACAACGAGTACGGGCAGCTCGGCGATGGCGGTACGACCAGCACCACCTCTCCCGTGTCGGTGAGCGGCATCTCCGGTGCTCTCAATATCTCCGCCGGCGACCTCCACACCTGCGTCCTTCTGCACGGGGGAACTGTGAAGTGCTGGGGTGCCAACTTCGCGGGCCAGCTGGGCGACGGCACCACGACAAATCGCACTGCTCCCGTCCTGGTGAGCGGCATCTCCGGTGCCCTGGCCATATCCGCCGGATACAACCACACGTGCGCGCTTCTGTCCGGTGGCATCGTGAAGTGCTGGGGCAACAACGAGTACGGTGAGCTCGGCGACGGCACAACGACCAACCGCACCACTCCCGTGTCGGTGAGCGGTCTGTCCGGTGCGATCGCCATCTCCGCCGGCTCCAACCACACCTGCGCGCTCCTGCGCGATTGGATCGTGAAATGCTGGGGCTGGAACATCACCGGTGAGCTCGGCGACGGCACCACGACCGAACGCACCACGCCGGTAGCTGTGAGCGGTCTCGTGAACGCGCGCGTTATCTCCGCCGGCAATGGCTACACCTGCGCGCTCCTGGTCGCCGGGACTGTGAAATGCTGGGGCGGCAACCTCCTCGGTGAGCTCGGCGACGGCACCACGACCGGGAGCCCGACACCCGTAGCTGTAAGCGGTTTGTCCGGCGTGGTCGCCATTTCCGCCGGCTACTGGCACACCTGCGCGCTCCAATCCGGCGGCGGTGTGAAGTGTTGGGGTGATAACGCCTACGGCGAGCTCGGCGATCACACCACGATCCAGCGCACCACTCCCGTGTCGGTGAGCGGCCTGTCCGGCGTGGTCGCCATCTCATCCGGCACCGGTGAGCACACTTGCGCACTCCTGCCCGGCGGAAGCGTGAAATGCTGGGGCTTCAACGCCCACGGCCAGCTCGGCGACGGAACCAAGACCCAGCGCACAACACCGGTGTCGGTGATCGGCTTGTAGGGAGTACCACCTCCGACGCAATCGATCGCCCTAACCGGCCGCCTCGATGACCGCCAGGATCTCCGCGCCGTAACGCTCCAGCTTTGCGGGGCCCATGCCACGGATGCGACGCAGGGCGGGCAGGGTGCGGGGGCGGACGTCGGCGATCTCGGCGAGCGTGGTGTCGTGGGCGACGACGTAGGCCGGCACGGAGTCGGCGGCGGCGCGCTCGCGGCGCCAGCGGCGGAGGGCATCGAGCAGGGCTTCGTCCGCGACGGCGGCCGTGGCGATCGGCGCGCCGGGTAGGACGCGCACGCGTCCCGCCGGTCCCGCCGCCGGCCGCGCCGCCTTGGGCTGCGCGGGATCGAGGGCCGCGAGGAACCGCGACGGCCGCCGCGACGACGACGACAGGGCGAGGAACCGCCGCGCGCGAGTGATGCCGACGTAGAGGAGGCGGCGCTCCTCCGCAATTTCCTCATCCTCTTTCGCCTGGCGGATGGGCAGGACGCCCTCGTCCAGCGACGGCAGGTAGACGGCGTCCCACTCGAGGCCCTTGGCGCGGTGGTAGGTCAGCAGGTTGACGCCGTCGGCGGAGTCGGCCGCCTCGGACGCGGCGCGGCGATAGAGCTCGGCCAGGGCGGCGTCGATGGCGAGGGTCGGGTCGGCGGTCGCCAGGTCCTCGAGAATGCCCAGCAGAAGCTCAAGCGATGCGGCGCGCTCCCGGCCCTCCGAGCCCGCGTCGGCGGCGACGTCGTCGAGGCCGAGGCGCTCGACGAACAGGCGCTCGACGGCGGCCACGAGCGCGTCGCCCGTCTCGGGCGGACGCTCCCGAGCCAGCTGGCGCATAGCCTCGCGGATCTCGCGCCGGTCGAAGAAGCGCTGGCCTCGAACGGTGAAAGCGATGCCGGCGCGGGTCAGCGTGTCCTCTATCGCCGGCAGTTGGGCGTTGATGCGGACGAGGACGGCCGTCTCCGCGGGCGCGACTCCGGCGGCGCTCACGGCGCGACACCACGCCGCGATCTCGCGGAGTTCCGCCGCGGCGTCGGTGAAGCGGTGAATCGCGGCCGGCGGCCCCTCCTCGCGCGTGGCCTTCAGCGCGCCGCGCGGCCCGCCCGCGACCAGCCGGTTGGCGAGCGCCAGGATCTGCGGGCTCGATCGGTAGTTCTCCGCGAGCGTGACGGTTCGCGCGCCGGGATGACGATCCGCGAATCCGAGCAGGAACTCCGGCGTGGCGCCGGTAAATGTGTAGATCGTCTGGTCCGGATCGCCGACCACCGCCAGATCGTGGGACTCGCCCAGCCACAGCTCCAGGAGCCGTTCGGAGAGTGGGTTCGTGTCCTGGTATTCGTCGACGCTGAACCAGCGCTTGCGCGATCGAATCAGGACCGCCGCCTCCGCGTCGCCTTCGAGCAATTCGACCGTCTGGACGAGCATGTCCTCGAAGTCGAGCAGATGCGCCTGCGCCTTCGAGCGCTCGTAGTCGCGGTAGGCGCGGGCGAAAAGATCGGCCGGTATAGGCGCCCGATCGCCGCCCTCGTCGATCCACCGGGCCGGCCCGATGCGGCGCACCTTGGCCCATTCGATCGTGTCGGCGACATCCTTGGCCGGCGTGAAGCGGTAGCCGCCGGGCAGACGGCCGATGAGCGGCACGATGAGCCGGAGCTTCGAGTCCAGGATCGCCGGCAGCGGCGAGCCGTCGTGGCGGCCCGGCCAGAAGTGGCGCAGCTGGGCGAGCGCGGCGGCGTGGAAGGTGCGGGCCATGACGCCCCGGTGGCCCAGCGCCGCCATCCGCGCCACCATCTCGCCCGCGGCCTTGTCCGTGAACGTCACGAGCAGGATCTGGTCCGCGGGGATAGCCCCCGTCTCGATGGCGTACGCGGCGCGACGGCTGATGACCCTGGTCTTGCCCGAACCGGCGCCGGCGACGATCGCCAGCGGGCCGCCCGTGGCGGTGACCGCGTCGCGCTGCGACGGGTTGAGATCTTCGAGCAGGCGTTCGGCGGATGGCGCGGCGGTCAACGGTCCGACCTCGAGGAGGGCCAGCCTCCAACGACGCGAGGCTCGGAGCGACTGTATCAGCCGGACCTTGGTTCGGGCTTATGCGCGCCTAAGCGCGCTCGATGACGATGACCGGCAGCTCGCGCTTGGTCTGCTTCTCGTAGATGCCGAACTGCGGGATCGCCGCGATCCGGTCGTCGAGCAGGCGGCGCCGCTCCGCTCCGGTCGTGATCCGCGCTCGGGCCTGGAACTTCTCGGTCCCGACCTCGACGGTCACCACCGGGTTCCTGGCGATGTTCGCCAGCCAGTGCGGCTGCTCGTCGCGGCCGCTGTTCGACCCGACGACGACATACCGGCCCGCGTCGAGGTGATATCCGACAGGCGCCGTGTGCGGAAGACCGGTCTTCGCTCCCGTTGTCGTCATGAGAAGCATCTTCGCGCCCGCCAGCCTGCCCTCGGTGATCTGGCCGCCGTGGGCGCGGAAGTCGGCCATCAGGTTGTCGTTCCAGCTGTTCTCTCCTGGGGCGGGCATGCTCGAGACTCCTGCTGCGATCGGTACTTCGGTTGCCAGCCTAGGCGAATCGTTGACGGCGCAAGCCCCTGGCCGTTCGGCTTTCACCTGGCGAGCCGGCGGCGGACGCCGATCCGCTTGGAGGCCGAATCTCGGAGACTTCCCTTGAAGTGCCCGACGAGGAGAGGACAATGCCGGCGACCCAGACCGCGACGTTCGCCATCGTGCCGGAGGGGCCCTTCAGCTGGGACGCGGCGTGCGACGTCGTCGCCCACTTCAGCCCCATAAGCCGCCACTGGGCAGGTTCCGGCGATCCGCTGCGGGTCGCGTTGCTGCTCGACGGAACGTTCGAGCCGGTCGCGGTCGCGCTGCGGTGGGACGGCGATCGGCTGGCCGGCGAGGTGGCCGGGACGCGTGACATCGAGGCTGTTTCGCGCCAGGTCGCGCGTATCTTCTCGCTCGACCACGACGGCACAGGATTCGCCGAACTGGGCCGGCGCGATCCCGAGTTCGAGCGGCTGCTGGCGGCGTTTCCGGGCCTTCGGCCCGTCTGCTTCACGTCGCCCTACGAATGCGCCGCCTGGGCGATCCTGAGCGCGCGGATCTCGATGCGCCAGGCGGCGGCGATCCAGGACCGCCTGATCGCGGGTTTCGGGACCAGGCTCGAGGTCGGCGGAGGCGAGGTCTGGGCGTTTCCGGCGCCCGAACGACTGGCCGAACTGACCGAACTGCCCGGATTGGCGGCGATCAAGGTCGAACGGCTGCGGGGCGTCGCGGCGGCCGCGCTCGACGGGCTTCTGGACGCGCGACGTCTGCGCGCGCTGGGCCCCGTCGACGGACCGGCGTCGCTGCTGTCGATCGCGGGCATCGGCCCGTTCTGGTCGTCGGGGATCTACCTGCGCGGCTGCGGCATCGTCGACGAGTTCGCCGACGAACCGCTCTCGATCGCGGCGCTGGGCGCCCTGCACGGTCTGGGTGATCGGCCGGATCCCAAGACGCTCGCCCGCCTCACCGACGCATACCGGCCATACCGGATGTGGGCCACGTTCCTGCTGCGCGTTGCCGCGAGCCGCGGCGCGATCCCGGGCTTGGCCGGCCGCGAGATGGCGATCCGCCGCGGCGCCATTGGGCGCCCGACCGGCCGCCCGCCCGGCCGCCACCGCTGACCGGGCCGCTCACCGTCTTCTCATCCGGGGCTCAGCCGCATCTCACCCGGCCCGCCGACGATCGAACCGTTCGAGCGGCGACGCACCCGCCCGATCCCGGAGGCTCGCTTGGTAGAAGATGAGCGCGTGAGCGCTCCCGCGATCCTGGTCGTGGACGACGATCGCCGCCTGGCGGCATCGATTCGGCGCGCCCTCGCCTACGAGGGCTACCGCGTAAGCCTGGCCGAAGACGGCGCCAGTGCCCTGCGTTCCACGCGCGAGTCGCTGCCCGATCTGGTGATCCTGGACGTGATGCTGCCCGGCATGGACGGCATCGAGGTCTGCCGCCGGCTGCGGGCCGGGTCGGAGACGCTGCCGATCATGATGCTGACCGCCCGGGACTCCATCGGCGACCGCGTGACCGGTCTGGACGGCGGCGCGGACGATTACCTGGTCAAGCCCTTCGCCTACGACGAGCTGGTGGCGCGCGTCCGGGCGCTGCTTCGGCGGGCAGGCGGCTCCAGGGCGGAAACCCTCGCCTTCGCCGACCTGGCGCTCGAAGTCGGGGCCCACCAGGCCCGCCGCGGCGAACGGGCGCTGACGCTCTCCGCGCTCGAATTCAGCCTGCTCGAGCACTTCCTCCGGAACCCGCGCCTGGTGCTGTCGCGCGATGCGCTGCTCGACGCCGTGTGGAGCATGGAGGCGGATACGGCCTCGAACGTGGTCGACGTGTACGTGGGCTACCTGCGCCGCGAGCTCGAGGCCGGCGGCGAGGCGCGGCTGCTGCAGACTGTCCGCGGCGTCGGCTACGTGCTGCGGGAGGAGTAGGTGCGAATTCGCCGCCGCCTGGTCCTCTATGCCGCGGGCGTGGCCCTGGCCGGCATGGTCGTCTTCGTCGTGATTCTCGGGGCGCTGCTCGCCGGAGGCGTCAACCAGAAACAAGACGAGGCGCTGGCCGCGCTGGCGAATTCGACCGTAACCGCGCTGGTGAAGCTGCCGCCCGGGCAGGTTTCGCCGGCCATGCCGCTCGTCCAGACGGACCTCGCGACCAGCACCGATTCCTGGGTCGAGGTCCTGGCGTCCGACGGCTCGGTCCTGTATGCCACGGGGCAGCTCGCGGGCGCGCCGCCGAAACTGCCGGACTACAAACTGCTCCAGGGCATCGAAACCGGCGCATGGGGTCCCGACACGCTCTCGATCGGCGGCCAGCAGTTCAGGCTGGTGGCCCGGAAATGGAGCCACGCCGGGCAGACCGGCCTCGTCGTGGCGGGCCAGGCCACGCTCTTCGCCACTCAGCAGGCGGGCAACGTGGGCGGCTATCTCGTTCTGCTCGGGCTGATCACGATCCTGGTCGTTGCCGTCGTCAGCTGGCTCGTAGTGGGGCGCGCGCTGCGGCCACTGCGCCTGCTTGCGACCACCGCCGAAGAAGTGGGTCGAACCGGCGACCTCGGCCGGCGGCTGTCGCCCGTCAAGGCCCGCGACGAGGTTGGCGCCCTGACCGAAAGCTTCAACGGCATGCTCGACCGGCTCGCCGCTGCCCGGAGCGGCCTGACGAGCTCGCTCGCCGGCCAGCGCCAGTTCGTCGCCGACGCGTCGCACGAGCTGCGGACGCCGCTGACCACGATCCGCACGAACTCGGAGTTCCTGCGCGAGCATCCGGACGTGCCGGCCGCGGACCGGGCCGACGCCATCGCCGACATCGCCACCGAATCCGCCCGAATGAGCGACCTCGTAGACGGCCTGCTGCTCCTCGCCCGCGCCGACTCCGGGGCGCCGCTCGAGTCGCGTCCGGTGGACCTCAGTGGCCTGGTCGACGAAGTGGCCCAGAAGGCCACGCGGCAGGGACGGCCGGTCCGGGCGACGACCGAGAAAGCGATCGTGGAGGCGGACAAGGGCGCGATCACGCGGCTGATCTGGATCCTCGTCGACAACGCCCAGCGCCACGGCGGCGGCGACGTGGAGATGGAGCTGGCAGCACGCGACGGCGCCGCGATCGTCGCCGTATCGGACCACGGGCCGGGTTTGGCGCAGGCGGATCTGCCGCGCGTCTTCGACCGTTTCTACCGCGCCGACGCCGCCCGTTCGACGCCCGGTTCCGGGCTCGGGCTGGCGATCGCGCGGTCCATCGTGGAGGCTCACCACGGCGGCATCAAGGCCGAGAATCGGCCGCGGGGAGGGGCGGTCTTCAGCTTCTGGCTGCCCCTCATGCCGGAGAGCGGCGCACCGGAGGCTGCTCGTTCCCAGCCGTGAGCCGCCCGCCCGTTCTGGGCGCGCCGGAACCACGGCGATCGAGATTGCTCCGTGAGGGCCGCGCCCGCTCAAGTTCAGGGTTGACCCCCGGGGTCGTCGCAGATGAAGCCTTCGGATACGTGGCAACCGTGACCCGCCGTTGAGCCCGGTGGCCGAGCGAGAGGCGTCTCATCGACATCTCATCGAGGTCTCACGGGCGCCTCACCCGCCGAACCGACCATCGTCGGCATGAACGACCAGACGCCGCCTCCCAGCCCCGCATTCGAGCTACAGCCGTCCAGATTCGAGCGCCTGCGCGGCCGGCTCCGGAGCCCGCACCTCGGCCGGCCGCACGTCGGCAGGCCACACCTGCGCCGACCCGGGCGCCGGGCCCTCGGTCCGGGCATGGCCCTGTACCTGCTCTCACCGCTCATCGCCGAGATGTGCTCCGGCGCCACTCCCTGGTACTCCTACATCTTCTTCGGCTGGATGCTCTGCCTGATGTACGGCGGCGGCGCGATCCTCATCCGCGAGACGACACTCCGCTGGGGCAAGGGCTGGCCGACGATCCTCGCTCTTGGTGTGGCTTACGCCATTGCCGAAGAGGGGATTGCCGTTCGGACTTTCTTCGACCCCGCCGGCGCGGCAAAGGGCCTTGGCCCATACGGCTGGCTCGGCGGCGTCAACTGGGTCTGGGTGACCGAGATGGCGCTCTATCACGCGATCATCAGCATCGCCATCCCCATCTTCCTGGTGATGCTGGCTTACCCGGCCCGGCGCAACGAGCCCTGGGTCAGCGCCCGGTGGCTCAAGAAGGCGACGATCGGCTACGTTGGCGTCATCGCCTTCTGGCTCGTCTTCTACAAGCTGCCGGTGCAGGGCATCTACATCATCGCCTGCCTGGCCGCGATCGCGGCGCTGGTCCGGCTGGCCCGCCGTCTGCCCGCCTCCATCCAGATCGCGCCCGGTTCGGGCGCGGCTCCAACCCCCAGGCGCGTCGTCCTTGCCTGCTTCGGGTCGGCGGCCGGGGTCTTCGTCCTGTCGTTCACGCGCGGCCTGGGTCTCTCGCCCCTCGACGGCGTGCTGGGGATGATCGCCCTGGCGGCCGTGCCGGGGTGGTGGCTGATGCGCTCCTCGGCCCGGCCCGGCTGGACCGACCGACACCGCTACGCCGTGGCCGCGGGCGTCCTCTTCAGCCTGGTTGCTCTGAGCCCAATCATGGAACTCGTCGGCCAGCACGGGCAGGTGGTCGTCGGGATCGTGTTCGCGTGGCTGATGCGCCGAACGTGGCGGCGGCTGCGGGCCCGGGAGACCGTCGCCGAAACGGCGCCGGTCTCCCTCGAGGGATCGCCCGAGGCCGCGTAGCCTGCGGCGGCCCTGCGGGGCGGCGACTCGGCTCAGCCGAACCAGCCGCTCCGCTCGGTCCGATCCTCGGCGAAGGCCTGGGCTTCGGCGCGAGCCAGGGTCTTGTTCCAGGCATGGATGTCCACGCCGGACCCGGCCAGCAGGCGCGCCATGCTCGAACCGGACTTGCCCGAGCCGCGCGCGGCAGTCGGCATCTCGACCCATGACCGGCGGCGGCCGTCCTTGTTCCGGCGCTGCAGATGGACGTGGGTCAAACCGGAGATTGCGCCGCGGTGCATGCCGACGATTGCCATGGATCCGCCTCGTTCCTGGTGTACGGCCGACCTCGACGGCGACCGGGATGTCTAGGACTTCCCCAATCTGCGCCCCGCTACCTTGCGAAAGCCTGAAGGCGGAGCCTGTTGTCGCGACGGCCGAGAGCTGCATCCGATCTGGGCCACAATTGACCGAGCTTGGTTATCGCGGATCGAGGAGGACCAATGGTCGAAGGGATCGCACCCGCCCGAGTCGACGTCCTGGTCGTCGGCTACGCCGACTCACCATCGGTCGCGGGAACCGTGGGCCTCGTCCGCGACGCCGACCGCGTGATAGTCGTGGATCCGGGCATGGTCAAGCGCCGCGCGATGATCCTCGATCCGCTCGAGCGGCTCGGCATCCTGCCCGACGACGTGACCCACGTCTTCGTCTCGCACCACCACCTGGACCACACCGTCAACATCGCCCTGTTCCGCAACGCGGAGATCGTCGACTACCGATCGACCCGCCGCGACGACCGCGTGGATCAACACCAGGGCGAAGGCTTCAAGCTCGCACCGAACACCACGATCTGGGTCACTCCGGGCCACTCCCCTCAGGACGCCAGCCTGATCGTCGACACGGCCGAAGGCCGCCATGCCTTCACGCATCTGTGGTGGCGCTCAGATCGCACGCCCGAGGTGGATCCGTACTCGCTCGACCCGGCCGAACTGGCTCGCAACCGCCGCCGGCTGCTCGACGGTGCCGACGTCGTCATCCCCGGCCACGGCGCACCATTCCGCGTGCGCTGACCGGGCTGCTCGTCGCGGCCGTCGCGGCCGGTCGCGGCTCGAGCGGTCAGCCCTCTCGGTTGCCCTGGCGGGCGATGCGCTCACCCGGCAGCGAAGCCGGGGCGTTGCGCTGCTCCGAACGGTAGCCGCCGTTGGCCTGACCGCTGGATGCCGCCTGCCTCTGCGGCCGGTACGGCGAGGCTTGCCGGGCCGTGGAGCCGCCGCCGCTGTACGGCCGGCGAGCCGGCGCGTATCCGATGGAGGTTCCACTCGGGGCCGGCCGGCGTGACTGGGCCGGGGCGGCCTGGCCGAAGTCGCTCGGCACGGGCCGGCGGAAGCCACCGACCGGGCCGCGGCGCGGTTCGACCGGCGCGGACTGGTTGAAGCCGCTCAGCGCGGCCGGGCGGTACTCGGACGGCGCCATCGGACGCGGTCGGGCCGGCGCGGCCTGTCGCGCGGCCCGGGGCTCGGCCTGACGATACGGCGCCGGGGCCGGCTGGGACTGGCGGAAGCCGCCGGGGGCGGCGGCCCGGGGCGCGCTCGGTCGCCGGCCGGAATTCGGCCGGACGTCGCCGGAGCGCTGCCGGATGGGCTCGCGCTTGATCGAGCGGTCGACCTCGAAGCCCGGCACGACTTCGCGGCGAACGGGCTGGCGCAGCAGGGTTTCGATGTCTGCCAGCAGCAGGTTTTCGTCGATGCAGACGAGCGACACGGCGTCGCCTTCCATGCCCGCCCGGCCCGTCCGGCCGATGCGATGGACGTAGTCCTGGGCGACCGTCGGCAGCTCGAAGTTGACGACGTGCGGCAGGCCGTCGATGTCGAGTCCGCGCGCGGCGATCTCGGTGGCAACCAGGACGGCGACCCGTCCGGCCTTGAAGTCGTCCAGGGCGTGCACGCGCTGGCTCTGGCTCTTGTTGCCGTGGATCGCGGCGGCCAGGATGCCGTCGTGGCCGAGCTGCTCGGCCAGGCGGTTGGCGCCGTGCTTGGTTCGGGTGAAGACGAGCGCCCGATCGATCCGGCCGCTGCTGATGAGATGGCTCAGCAGCTCGCGCTTGCGCTCGCGGTCGACGGGATAGACGACCTGGCGGACCAGCTCGATTGCGGCGTTGCGGCGGGCGATCTGGACCTCGGCCGGCTCGTGGAGGAGCCCCGCCGCCAGCTCGCGGATTTCGTCGGAGAACGTCGCGGAGAAGAGCAGGTTCTGGCGCCGCGCCGGCAGCAGGGCGAGGATCCGGCGAATGTCGCGGATGAAGCCCATGTCGAGCATGCGATCGGCCTCGTCGAGGACGAGGA
>CAZGUS010000001.1:0-71997 GCA_964529245.1 uncultured Anaerolineaceae bacterium | reverse complement strand
CGGCTAGTGAGACCAAGGAGTGCGAGTCTGAGCGTGAAATTGGAGGGCCGTGTGGGATTCGGACCCACGACCAGCCGATTAAAAGTCGGCGGCTCTACCACTGAGCTAACGGCCCTCGGGAGGGATGCCACGCCCACTGCCCGCGGCACTCCGCAAACGGCAGCCGCGACATCTGCGCGCCGGGAGATAGTAGCCTGCCGGCGGCCGACGCCGCCACGTCTCCGGCGCTTCGTCCCGCACTCCCATCCGGCGGTGGCGCTCGGAGCGGCGCATCGACGGCGACGCCAGAAGCACCCGCCGCGACTCAGGGCTGGTTCACGAAGAGGGTGATCCGCACCTCGCCCACGACCAGTTGCCCCGACGAGATCGTGGTTTCGCCGCGCACCTGGCGATTCGTGCCCCAGGCGTCGATGAGCCGGGTGGGCCGGATCGCGTCGATGTCCTGGACCGCCCACATGTCGCCTCGCCGTTCGATCGTGGCGTGGCGCTCCGCGACCCTGGGATCCGAGACGCGCAACTCCGCCTCGGCATCGCGGCCGACGAGCAGCCGCTTGCCGGGCTCGACGGTGACGATCCTCGACCCGCCGGCCTCGATGACGACGAGCTGACCGACCGCCGGCTCCCCCGGGGCGGAGCCCGAAGTTGCGGACGACTCCGGCGGCGATTCGGCAGGTGGCTGGTTGTACGGCGGCCCCAGGCCCGCGAGATATCCGGCCAGGGTGTACGCGCGGGTCATCGATCCCGGGGTCGGGTATACGGCCGGCCTATACGAGGGCGGAACATAGCCGGGCGGCGTCTCGCCTCGCGACACGTATTCGATCCACTCGGTGCCGGGCGGGTGATACCCGGCCGGCGGGAGGGCTGGCAGCTGGCCCCACGGACTCGGGGCGAAAGGCTCCGGCTGGCGAGCCGGATTGGGCGGTTCGCCGACGTGGACCAGGGCCACGACCGAGCCGGCAACGGCTATCGCGAGCGCCACCCAGAAGCCGATGTCCAGCGTCGAGGAGATCGTGTCGGGCAGGACCACGATGATCGGACTGCCGGAGCCGGCCAGGCCGACGACGAGGCCCACGCAGGACGACCCGACGACCGTGACGAAACCCGCCAGGGCAAGCCACCTGGGGATTCGAGTTACCGGCCGCCGGTAGACTTCGAACAGGGAGCCGACGACGGCCGCGGCCATTCCAAGGGCGACCGGGAGCATCCACTCAGCCCCGAATTCGCTCTCGTCGCGCCTGGACACGAGGTCCCAGAGGCTGACCGTGTCGCCGGCGCCCTGACCCGGGAAGCCCCACCGGATCCACGGCAGGACGACCGACACGGCGGCCAGACAGGCGGCCGCCACCACGACCAGCACGAGCAGAGGGCCCGGCCTGGGCATCCGCCCGCGTTTGCCCTCTCCGGTGGCGCGGCCCGGCGATGGCTCCGACATGTTGGTCCCAACCTCCTGCACGGGTCACGCCCGATCGACGCCGACGCTCCCGACCCCTCCCCGCGCCCGGCGTCTCGACCGGACTATAGCGCCGCCGCCGACGCGGCGGAAACGGTCAGCCGGCCAGGAGCGCGAGAGCGGCGCCTGCCGTCGGTTCGTCGGTGATGAGCAGGTGCAGCAACCCCGTCCGCGCACCCGCGACGATCGTCTCCACCTTGTTCGAGCCCGCGGCAATGCCGATCACGCGCGGCACGCGGCGCAGAGTCTCGATCGGGATGGAGATCGTGCGGCGCTCCCACTCGTCGGCGACGAACGAACCGTCGAGGCGGACCAGGTGACCGGCGACGTCGCCCACGGCGCCGCGCGCGGTCAGGCGGCTTCGCCCCGCGTCGTCGAGGCGGTCCATGACCGTGCCGTACCCGGGCGAATGGCGGGGCGCGCCGCTCATGCCGACGAGAGCAAGGCGCAACTCCCCCCAGAAGCGGGTCGTGGCCGTGACGGCGCTGTCGGCCAGCAGGGCGGCCGTCGTCGATTCGTCGTCCAGCAGGCCTGGCGCGTGGAGCAGCCGCACCGACGCCCCGATTCGCTCCGCCAGCCGGCGCGCTATCTCGTTGCTGTTGAGGTGCGGGTTGCTCGAGTCCCAGCCGCCGACCAGCGGCACGACCACGCTCCGTGGCAGGCTCGCCGCCGGCAGCGCGCCGACCAGCGATTCGACCGTGTAGCCGCCGGTCAGCCCGATCGCGCCGTCCGCCGGCAGCTCCGAGGCAACCCGCGGCGCCGCCGCGATGCCGCACAGCCGCGCCGCCAGCGCGGGCGCCGTCTCGTGGCCCGCGGTCACCCAGACCTCCACGCCGAGTGCGGCTGAGAGAGCCCGAGCCAGCGGCGCCGGCTCCTGCGGAGCGCCTTCCACCGAGATTCGGACGACTCCCGCGGCCCGGGCGGTGGCGAGCAAGCGCGACACCTTGGAGATCGAGAAGCCCGTCAGGGTCGCGATCTCCGGCTGGCCGAGCCCGCGGACGTAATAGAGCTCGGACACCAGCCGAAGCATCTCGCGCTGGCTGGCCGCCGACTGGTCCGAATCCGTCCCGGATTCCGGCACGCTCGCAATCCCATCGGTCACTGGTCGCCCTCGGCTTGACAATCCCAACCCCGAGCCACGAGTATAGCGCCAATACGATCACTGCAAACCGTGTCGTGAGAATTCTTGCAGATAGTCCTGGCAGCGGCCCCGCACGAAGACGCGCCGGTGGCGGGCCGCAGCCGGCAAACAAGATCATCTTGGTCCCTGGCAGAAACACCTGGCGGAGGCATCGAGTGCGGTCGTTTCGGATAGTGATCGCGGGTCATGGCACACTGCCTGCCGCTGTGCTGGCTACTGCCGAGCTGATCTGCGGCCGCATCCCCGATATGACCGCCGTCGGCCTCGAGCCCACCGAGACGCCCGACCACTACGCCGACAGCCTGCGCGCCGCGATCGGACGAGACCACCGGCCCGTCCTGGTGTTCGCCGACCTGCTGGGCGGGACGCCGTTCAACGTCGCCTCCGCCATCGCGCGCCGCTCGCCGCGCGTGGTCTGCGTGGCCGGCGTCAACCTGGCGATGGTCGTCGAGGCCGCTCTGTCCGACGCCGCGCTCGACGACGACCTGATCGAACGATTGGTCGAGGTGGGCCGGAGCGGCATCGTCGAGACTGAGCGCCACCGCGCCCGCCGCGTCTCCTGACCGCCCATCCTTGCCGGTGAGCCTCCGCCTTGTCCGCATCGACGACCGCCTGATCCACGGCCAGGTCGTGGCCGGCTGGCTGCGAGCTCTCGGCGCCCGGCGGATCGTGATCGTCGACGAGGCAACGGCGCGCGACGAGTTCATGCGCGAGGTCCTGACGCTGGCGGCGCCGCAAGGCGTCCCTGTCGAGGTCTGCGGCGTGGCCGACGGCGCCGTTCGCCTGATCGAACTCGCCGCCACGCCGGAGCCGGTCATGGTTCTGGCGCGCATGCCCCGAACCGTGCTGGCCCTTCGGCACGCCGGCGTCCCGATAGACGTTGTCGATCTCGGCGGCATGGGGGCCGGTCCGGGTCGGCGGCGCCTCCACAAGACGATCTCGGTCAGCTCGGACGAGCTGCGGGAGTTGCGGGAGCTGGAGCAAATGGGAACGCGGGTGGAGATCCAGATCGTCGCCGACGATCGGCCGATCGCGTTCCGATCGATCGATACGGGCAACTGAGCCGGCCGTCCGGGACGAGCGCCCGGCGCATGGAGGAAACGCATGTACAGGAAGTTCGCGGCGGTCGGCGCAGGGCTGATGGTGGTCGCGCTGCTGGCCGGCGCGATGCCGGGAACGGTGCTGGGCGCCGCTGGACAGGCCGCCGCCTCGCCCGACACGGGCAAGATCACCGTGGCCGCCTGGCAGGCCGCCCTCATCGCCATCGGCTACTACCTGGCCAACAGCCCCTGGCTGTTCGGCCTGGCCTTCTTCACTCTGTACCGGCCGCTCGTCGCCGGCTTCTTCGTCGGTTGCATCCTGGGCGATCCCGCGCAGGGCACGCTCATCGGCGCGGCCATCAACGTGCCGTACCTCGGCTTCATCTCGGCCGGCGGCAATCTCCCGGCCGACGCGTCGTTCGCGGGCTGGGTTGGAACCACGATCGCGCTCGCCGGCGGACTCGATCCGACCAAGGCGATACCGATAGCTTTCGGCCTTGGCTTGCTCGGCACGATCATCTTCTACGGTCGGATGGCGGTCGACGCCGTCTTCGCCCACTGGGCCGACGCACGCGCCGAGAAGGCCGACATATCCGGCGTCGCCCTGATGAACTGGCTGCCGGGGCAATCTCTGCTCTTTGTCATCAGCTTCGTGCCGGTGTTCCTGTTCGCGCTCAACGGCCCAACCTACGTCCAGGACGCACTCAACCGCCTGCCCGCCTGGACTGTGAACGGACTAGTGATCGCCGGCGGCATCCTGCCGGCAATCGGCATCGCTCTCAACATGCGCTTCATCTTCCGCGGCGCGGCCATCCCGTACTTCTTCATCGGCTTCATCCTGATGACCGCGACCCACGGCTCGATGTCGCTGGTCGTCATTGCGGCGCTCGGCCTGGCGCTGGCGTACCTGCACCTGAACTTCGTCGGCGGCGTCGCGCCCGCCCGGTCGGTGGTACAGGCGGAGGCGGCGGGCGCGGAGGCGGCGGGCGCCGAGGCGGTCGAAGCATCGGCCGCAGCTGCGCCTTCGGCCCCGGCCGCCGGCTCGGCCGTCCGCGTGACGCGAGGCGACCTGATCCGGTCGTGGGTGCTCTGGACCTTCTTCGCCCACGCAAACTACAACTACGAACGGCTGCAGGGCACCGGCTTCGCCCACGCCATGACGCCGATCATCCGCCGCCTCTACCACACCGACGACGACATCCGGGCGGCGCTCAAACGCCACCTGGTCTTCTTCAACACCGAGCCTAACTTCGGCAACATCGTCCACGGCACCGTCATCGCCATGGAGGAGCAGCGGGCCAATGGAGCCGCCATCGACGACGACGCGATCAACGCGGTCAAGTCCGGGCTGATGGGGCCCCTTGCGGGCATCGGCGACACGCTGAGCCAGAGCACGATCACGCCGATTCTGCTGGCGCTCGGCATCGGAATCGCCGGCGGGACGGTGACCGGATCGGCGGTACCGACGATAAGCGGCGCCACCGGTAATCCGCTCGGCGCGATCATCTACGTCGTCCTCGTCTCGATCGTGATCGTGGCGATCGGCTACACGGCCTGGATGACGGGCTACGCCCGCGGCCGCTCCCTGGTCATCGACATCCTCAAGTCGGGCACCATCGATCGGGTCTTGGTCGGGGCCGGGGTGCTCGGGAACATGGTCCTTGGCGCGCTCGCGGCGACGTTCGTGGTGGTCAACCTGGCACCGACGGTGGACATCTACGGCGCCAGGCTGAACCTGCAGGCGGCGATCCTCGATCCCCTCTTCCCGGGCGCGCTGGCTCTCGGGCTGGTGGTGGGGACGTGGTGGCTGCTCAAGCGGGTCAACCCGCTGGTCCTCCTGGTCGTCTACCTGGTCATCGCTATGCTGGGCGCCTTTCCGTTCTTCGGCCCGGACCACACCAGCTCGACAGACCCGGCCGCTCAATACCAGGTGTGCACGTCGTCGCTGCTGCACCCCTACTACGCCTGCGGCGCGCCCCCGGCAGCAACCGCCGCGCCGTCCGTCGCGCCCTCTCCCTCGCCGACGATCGCACCCACCACCTCGCCGACGCTCGCGCCGTAGCCGGCCGGCGATTCAGACTACGTGGCAGATAGAAAGCGGCCCCGGCGCGAGGGGGAGCGTCGGGGCCGCATAGGGATTTGCTAAGTAATAGTCTACGGGTTTCCGCATCCAGCATGGCGCTTCCCCGCAACAGGGCCTGAACCCCGTCTGCACAGGCTGGCTACCCCAATATCCTAACGCTTCGCCGGAATACGCGCTCCCGACCGTGGAATGCACGGCAATAACCGGAACGTACCTTAGGTCTGGCTGAGCGCCGGCCATGTCCGCGGCTTTGACACGGCTCGGAGTACCGCCGGGCGAGACGGCGCCTACCCGAACTCACTGGCCGGGCCGCTCGACGAGCGGCGCGGCGACGGGCTGCGCGCGGCATGTGGCTCCTGGTATGCGGCGCCGAATCGCTCAAGCTCGGCCAGAGCGGAGACGATCATCGGGTGGGAGCGACGCTCGGGGCGGATGACCGAGGCGATTCGGCGGGCGAGCGGCGGCTCGGTCGGATGGATCGAGGCCCGCACCGGCCGGTCGTGGATCGCCAGACCGGGCAGCATGCCCACGCCCAGCCCGGCTTCCACCAGGGCGATGATGACGCTGAAGTCCTTGCAGTTGGATCGAACGTGCGGCTCGAAGCCGCTCGAACGGCAGGCCCGCAGCGTCACCTGGCCGAGATGGCTGTCTTCGGTGTCCATGATCCAGAACGCGTCACGAAGGTCGGACAGCCGAACGGCCGCGCGGTCGACGGTGTTGGCCGGCTCGGTCGTTTCGGGGGCGCCTGCCTCCTGCGGAGGCAGAGCCAGGTAGAGCGAGTCTCGCATGAACTCGCAGAACTCGAGGCCGGCGTCGGAGACTCGCGCCGGCTCGTCGTACTCGTCGACGATCGCAAGATCTATCTCGTCCATCTGGAGCGCGGTCAGGCTCTCCGCCGCCTCGAGATCCCGGAGAGTGACCCGCAGCGCCGGATGCTGCCGGCTGAGGGCGGTCATCACGGACGGCAGGATGGCGCGGGCGGCCGTCGGAAAGGCGGCGACGCGCAGCGTTCCGGTGACCAGCTGCTGCATCGAAGCCAGGTCCGCCTCGGCGGCGGCAATCGCGCCGGTGATCGTGTCGGCATGGCGGACCAGCAGCACAGCGGCGTCGGTCAGGCGAACGCGCCGGCCGCTCTTCTCCAGCAGCTCGACGCCGGCCTCGCGCTCGAGGATGGCCAGCTGCTGACTGACCGCCGACGGCGTAATGCTCATGGCCTCGGCCGCGGCCCTGATGGACCCTCGGCGCGAGATCTCGCGCAGGAGCTGCAACCGCCACACGCCGAGCATCTGTTTCCACTCCGTCGTCGCGACGAGCCGGCCGGCCACCACGCCGGCCTGAGAGTGCCGGCCAATAGATTAGCTCGCCTTCACGGTTTCATGAGGAAGCTGAACTTGATTTGCGCCATACCCGGGACCATGCTCGGGCAAATCGGACCCGTCGGCCGTCGGCGCGCGAGCAAGCGCGCGGCCCGGCCGACCCCAGCGACACAGGAGACGGCCATGAGGCTCGCGGCGCGCATGGATCGCATTGGGACCGAGACGGCCTTCGAGGCCGCGGCGCGAGCCAGGGCCCTGGAGGCCACCGGTCGGTCGGTCATCCACCTCGAGATCGGCGAACCCGACTTCGACACGCCCGCCAACATCCGCGACGCGGCCAAGCGCGCGCTCGACCGCGGCGCGACCCACTACTCGCCCACGGTCGGCATCCCCGAACTGCGTGCCGCCATCGCCGCCGACGCCACGGCTCGCAAGCACTTCACCGTATCGCCCGAGCGGGTCGTCGTCGTCCCCGGCGGCAAGCCGGTGATGTTCTTCACCATGCTCGCCCTGATCGAGGAGGGCGACGAGGTCATCTACCCGGACCCGGGCTTCCCGATCTACGAATCGATGATCGACTACGTGGGCGGCAAGGCGGTCGCGTGTCCCATCCGCCAGGAGAACGGCTTCCGCCTCGACCCCGCGGAACTGGCCTCGCTTGTGACTAGCCGCACTCGTCTGCTGATCATCAACTCGCCGGCCAACCCGACCGGCGGCGTCTCGACCCGCGAGGACCTCGAGCAGATCGCCGCCGTCGCGATCGAGCATGACCTGGTCGTCCTCGCCGACGAGATCTACGGCCGGATCCTCTATGAGGGCGAGCACGTCTCGATCGCCTCGCTGCCGGGTATGGTCGATCGCACCATCGTCCTGGACGGCTTCTCCAAGACCTACGCCATGACCGGCTGGCGGCTGGGCTACGCCATCGTGCCCGAGAAGCTGGTGACGCCCTTCAGCCGGCTGATCGTCAACAGCGTCAGCTGCACCAACGCGGCGACGCAATGGGCCGGGGTCGAGGCGTTGACCGGTCCGCAGGATTCCGTGGCCGCGATGGTCGAGGAGTTCCGGGTCCGACGCGATCTCATCGTCGACGGCCTCAACTCCATCCCGGGCGTCACGTGCCTCCGGCCGGCCGGCGCCTTCTACGCCTTCCCCGACATCTCCGGGACCGGCCTGAGCGGAGCCGAGCTGGCCGACCGGCTGCTCCACGAGGGCGGCGTCTCAGCTCTGGCCGGAACGGCCTTCGGACACGTCGGCACCAACCATCTGCGGTTCAGCTATGCCAACTCGCGCGAGAACATCGTCGAGGCCGTGAAGCGGACCCGCGCCGTCGTGGCGCCGCTGGCCGCGAAGGCAGGCGCCGCCAGGGCAGGAGCCGCTCGATGACGGTAGACGAGTTCGCCTCGAGTTCGGCCGGGCCCACGCCGGAGGCGCTCCTCGCGGCCGCCGAGCGTGACTTCCCGCACTACGAGGTCCTCAAGGACCTGATCGACGAGTGCATCGACCTGGAGCTCAACTACCGCCAGAGCGGGCATCCCGGCGGCTCGCGGTCCAAGGTCCACATGCTCGTCGCGCTGCTCCTGTCGGGGGCGATGCGCTGGGACATCCGACGCCCCTGGCTTCGGTTCGGCGATCGGTTCGTGCTCTCCGCGGGCCACGTCGTGCCGCTTGTCTACGCCACTCTCGCCGTCTTCAACGAAGGGCTCCGCGCCCGGGCCGAGCAAACCGGAGATCCCCGTTTCGCCTTCCCCGAAGACGGCCGCTTCGCCCTGACGTGGGAACACCTGCTCGGCCTGCGCCACCGCGGCGGTCTGCCCGGGCACGCCGAGATGTCCGGCCGAACGCTCTTCCTCAAGGCCAACACGGGGCCCTCGGGCCACGGCATGCCGTTTGCGGCGGGCGAGGCTCTGGCTCTCAAGCTGGCGGGCGCCGACCAGGTCAAGGTGTTCGTCGTGGAGGGCGAGGGCGGCTTGACCCCCGGCGCCGCCCATGAGACCAAGAACTCGGCCTGGGGGCTGGGGCTCTCCAACCTGGTCTTCCTGGTCGACTGGAACGACTTCGGCATCGATGAACGGCCGGCCTCGGCGGTCGTGCACGGGACGCCCGAAGACTGGTTCGCGCCTTACGGCTGGCGGGTCAACGGCACCGCCGAAGGCATGGCGTGGGGTCCGGTCACGCGGGCCGTTCTCGACGCCAGCCGCGGCGACAACCCGGCCCAGGCACCGAGCATGGCCTGGTTCCGGACGCGCAAGGGCCGCGGCTACGGCAAGCTGGACGCTGCCAGCCACGGCGTTCCGCACAAGCTCGACGCCCCTGAATTCTGGGCCGCCCGCAAGGAATTCATGGCCCGCTACGGCGTGCAGTACGAGGGCGTCGACGAGCCGGCTCCGGCCGACGCCGCGGCCATCGCGGCGCAGGCGGAGGCCAATTTCCGGGTCGCGATGAGCGTCCTGAGGCGCGACAGGAAGCTCGTGGACTGGCTCTCGGATCGGCTGCTCGAGATCGCCGCGACCGTGCCGGCCGAGGTGGAAGGCCTGCGCCTGCGGCCTGGGTCCACGCCCGAGCCGGCCATCTTCGACTTCGAGCGCTACCCCGACACGATGTGGCGCAAACCTGGCGACAGGCAGCCCAACCGCGCCGCGCTCGGGACCTGGGGCTCCTACGTCAACGCCGTCGCGAAGCGAGACCTGGGCCGGCCTCTGTTCATCGCCTGCTCCGCGGACCTGGCCGAGTCGACCAACATCGCCGGCTTCGCAAAAGCGTTCGGGGACATGCCCGGTTTCGGCAACTTCGAGCGCGACTCGAACCCGACCGGGGCGCTTCTCCCGACGGAGATCACCGAATTCACCAACGCCGGCATGATGGCCGGTCTGGCCTCGGTCAACTTCGCGGAGGATCCCTTCGAGCGGTTCGAGGGCTTCTGGGGCGCGTGCTCCACCTACGCCTCCTTCAGCTACCTCAAGTACGGCCCGCTGCGCCTGTTCAGCCAGCTCGCCCAGGACGGCGACCTGCGCGTCGGCAAGGTGCTGTACGTGGCCGGCCATTCCGGGCCGGAGACGGCCGAGGACTCGCGCACGCATTTCGGCGTGTTCGCGCCCGGGGTGACGCAGCTCTTCCCCGAGGGACACGTCATCGACCTGCATCCCTGGGAGTACAACGAAGTGCCGGTGGTTCTGGCGGCGGCGTTCGCCACCGACGTGCCGATCGTGGCTCTGCACCTGACCCGGCCGCCGATCGAGATCCCGGACCGCGCCGCGCTCGGGATGCCGGGCCACTTCGCGGCGGCGCGCGGGGCCTACGTCATGCGGCCGTTCCGTGAGAAGGAGCCACGCGCCGGCACCATCTTCGTCCGCGGCACGATGACGACGGCCAATCTCGTGAACGTCCTGCCCGAGCTCGACCGGCTCGGGCTCAACGTCAAGATCGTGGCCGCGATCAGCCCTCAGCTCTTCGCCCGACAGGACGCCGCCTACCGCGCCGCCACGGTGGAGGCCGCGGACCGGGTCGACTCGATGGTCATCACCAACGGCGCCTACAAGCTGATGCGCGACTGGGCCGACGATCCGATCGTGCACGAGTACTCGCTCAGCTCCGACTGGGACGACCGCTGGCGGACCGGCGGGTCGATCGAGGAGGTCATGGAGGAAGCGCACCTGGATTCGGGGCACATCCTCGAGGCCATCGAACGATTCGTCCGGGAACGGCCCGATCGGCTGCGCCGCCTCCGCGAGCGACTGGCCGCGGTCGAAGCGCGCTAGACCATTCGAGAGGCGCCGGCCGCGCCGCGAACCGTAGGCGGGCCGCGCCGCAGACCGTAGGCGGGCCGCGCCGCAGCGCACGTGGCCGGCGGGACGCCGGCGAGTCCCAGACTGCGCGCCGCCCGAATGGGCCGCTGAAGTCGAACGGCCGCACCGCTACCATGCCGCCATGCCCGACTTCTACGACATCGACCGCGCCAACGCGATACTGCCCGAGCTGCGCGAGACACTGATCATGCTGCGCGGGCTTCGGTCCGAGGTGATCGCCCTGCGCGATCGGATCGTCGAGTTGAACGCGCCGTGGGCGATCGCGGCGGCGACGGGCTCGGCTCCGGGCGCGGCCCGCCGCGCGGAGGTGGACGAGGAGACGCGGCTGCTCCGGCTCAGGCTGCAGGGCATGGTCGACCAGATGCAGGCAGGCGCCGCGCAGATCGACTTCTGGGGCATCCGCCTGCGCCAGATCGAGACCGGGCTGGTGGACTTCCCGGCGCTGGTTTCGGGCCGTCCGATCTGGCTGTGCTGGCGGCTCGGCGAGCCCGAGATCGGCTGGTGGCACGAGACAAACGAAGGCTTCGATTCGCGCCGCCGGCTGGAGGACCTGTTCTGACGAACGATCCGTCGGCGCCGTTCCCGGCCGATTCTGGTCGCCCCGAGCGGGCCAGGCCGGGCACCATCATGCAGGGCGACAGGGCCAAGGCATATCGACCGCTGCCGGCGGATCGGCGCCACGAGGCCCTCGAAGACGGCATCGCGGCCTTCGAACGCGGCGACTTCTTCGAGGCCCACGAGTTGCTCGAGCCGGCCTGGATGGGCACCGACGACCTGGCCGAGCGGGCGCTGTATCAGGGCCTGATCAAGCTCGCCGCCGGCTACGTCCACGCCGTCCGCGGCAACCCGATCGGGTTGACCCGCAATCTGGAGGGAGCGCGAAAGCACCTCGAGACTTCGAAACGGCTGGATCCCGGCCGGGGCGTGTCCGAAGGCATCGACGTCACCGAGTTGCTGGTGGAACTCGACATCCGGCTCGCCTCCGCCCGCTCGGCCGTGGACAGGCTGGCCACAGATCCGAGCGTCATGCTGGAACTCGCCGACGCGGCACCGCGGATCCGCTGAGCTCAGAGCCGGCCGGCGCGGACGTCGGCCGCGCGGCACGGTGCTAACGCGGCGACGCGAGCTACTCCCCCACGAACTCCACGCCCGCCACTCCGCCCAGGCGGCGCCGCATCACCGCGACCGCCTGCGGGTTCGAGTCCACGAGGAGAAAGCGCCGACCCAATTCGAAGGCGGCCGCGCCGGTCGTGCCGCTGCCGGCGAAGAAATCAGCCACCACTCCCCCGGCGGGGCACGAGGCCGAGACGATGCGCCGCAGCACGGCCACGGGCTTCTGGGTGGGATAGCCGGTCCGTTCGGTGCCGCCGGGCGGCACGATCGTCTGCCACCAGGTATCCGTCGGGAGCTTGCCGCGGGCCGCCTTCTCCGGCCCGACCAGGCCCGGAGCCATGTACGGGATCCTCCCCACCGCCTCCGCGTCGAACCAGTAGCGCGCCGGATCCTTGACGTAGACGAGAATGTCGTCGTGCTTGGCCGGCCACCGCCGCTTCGTTCGGGCGCCGTAGTCGTATGCCCAGATCACCTCGTTGAGGAAGCACTCCCGCCCGAACAGGGCGTCGCACAGCACCTTGGCGTAGTGGACTTCTCGATAGTCGAGATGGAGATACAGGCTGCCGGTCGGGCGGAGCACGCGCCTGATCTCGATCAGACGCGGCTCGAGGAAGTCCAGGTAGTCGTCGTGGACGTCCAGGTAGCTCTGCGCGCCGAGCTCGATGGTTCGATAGCGCCGCCCGCCGAAGCCGGTGCGATCGCCCGCAGCCTCATCGTGGACGGTCCGCAGCGTGCGCAGCGTCTGTCGTTTGCCCGTGTTGAACGGCGGGTCGATGTATACGAGATCGATCGAATCGTCGGGCAGCGAAACGAGCACGTCCAGGTTGTCGGCGAGCACGATCCGCCCGTTCGCCCCGCCGAGGAAGTCGCTCATGGCGAAAAGCGTAGCAGCCGGCGATTCCGCGCCGGACGCGGCCGCCGACTCGGCGCCGGACGCGGCGGCCCGCGGTGGACGCTAGCCGGGGTAGCTGCCGGTGAGCTTCTTGACCCAGCGGTGCGGCGAGTGGAAGAAAGGCGTGCCCTTGAAGAACATGTACGGGCAGAAGCCCTCCACGACGTCGATGCCGTTGGCCTCGCAGAAGGCGACGGCGGCCTTGTTCACGGCGCCGGCGGCAATGCCCTTGTACATCCAGACATGCTTCACGCCGGCCTCGGCGCAGTCGTGGACGATCTGCTCGGTGGCCTTGGACGAGGTCATGATCAGCACGCCGTCGACGGCCGGCTTGATCTCCTGGACCCGCTTGTAGCAGTCCTGCCCGTCGAGGGTGGCCACGATCGGGTTGACGGGAATGGCCTGGTACCGGCGCTGGCGGAACTCCTGCCACAGCGCGTACGAGAACTCACTGGGGTTGTGCGAAACGCCCACGAAGGCGATGCGCTTGAGGGCGAGGAAGTCGTCGATCTGCTTCTTGGTCGTCATTCGGTCCCCTTAGCCGTGGTCGTCATGGGAAGTTTCGCACTCGGCGTCGCCGCGGCGAAGGGTCAGATGGACTGTGACCGACGGCACTGTTCCGAGACGGCGGCCACGGCGAGCCTGTGGCGAAATCGGACCTGGACGAGGAGATCGGGATTGAAAAGGGCGGTCGTGGTCTATCGCAGCCACTCGGGCGTGACGCGCCGGTACGGCGAGGCGATCGGCCGGTACCTCGAAGGACTCGGGATCGTGACCAGCGTCGCGTCCGTGGGCGACTGCGACTTCGCCAGCGTCGGGGGCGCCGACTACCTGCTTCTGGGCTGCTGGACCAGCGGCCTGTTCCTCGTCCGCCAGCATCCCGACGAACCGTGGCTGGCCTTCGTGAGAGACATGCCGGAATCAAGAGGTCCGCGCGTCGCGCTCTTCACGACCTACAAGCTGGCCACCGGCAGCCAGTTCGCGAAGATGCGGGCCGCTCTTGCCGGCAAGACCGGCGCTCCCGAGCTCGAGCTGAAGTCGCGCGACGGCAGCCTCTCGGCCGCGGACGAAAAGTCGCTCGAGAAGTTCCTGGCGTAGCCACGCCGCCGCGCGCCGGACACAATCACTCGGCCACGCGCCGGACACAGTCACGCCGCCACCCGAGGGACCTGGTGGCGGCGTGACGGGTGCCGGGACGGGACCCGGCGCGATTGCTCAGACCGGGGTAGCGGTCGGAGCGGCTGTGGGTGAAGGAACCGGCGTGATCGAGGGCGACGGCGACTTGTCCTTGTGACCGTCGGAGTCGGGCTTGCCGGCCAGGATCCAGGTAACGATGCGGCCGTCCTGGCGGGCCTTCCACAGGTCGAATGAAGCCTGCCACAGATCCATGCCCGCCTTGGCGAGCGTCGGATCGCCCTTGCCCGCCTGCACCTGAGCGGGCGTGAGGGCCAGCAGGAGCGCCGGCACCGGACCGGCCAGCGTTTCGGCTGCGGCAACCTTCGAGGTCATGTCCGTCAGATACGTCTGGGCGCCGGCGGTATCGATGCCGGAAGGCGCAGCGGCGATCTGACCGGCCAGCGTCGTAGAGAGAGCACTGAGCTTGGTGCCCTGTCCGATGGCGTTCTCGGCGAAGTCGATGAGCCTCACCTGATAGCCGATCGAGCGAGCGTACTTGCCGTCGCCCGAGAGCGTGACGAGATCGGCCTGGGCTCCCGCCAGTGTCGTCTCGGCGCCGAGCTTGGTCTTGAGCGCGTTCAGGTCGCCGACCAGACCGTCTATCTCACCGGTGAGCACGGCCTGATCCGACGATGTAAGACCCGTGATCTTGCCGACGCGGACGTCGAGCGCCTGCAGCGACTTGATCAGCGAGGCGATCTTCTTGTCGCCCGAGGTCTGGATCCCCTGGACGGAGCACAACTGCGCCTTGACCGTCGCGTCGAGGGCTCGGCCCCAGCTCTCCGCGATCTTCGACATTGCGAGGCCGAAGCCGCCGCCCTTGCCGTTCGACGTGGCTTTGTCCGCGGTCGCTCCGGTAGAGGCGCTCGGGGTCGGCGAACTGCTCGGGGTCGGGACCTTGGCGCAGTCGCCGGCGGTCGGGAGGTGCCAGTTTGGGCCCGGGACCTTGATGTCGTTGCTCGGCTTCGCCTTCTGCGTCGGCGCGCCGCTCGAGTGGGCCTTGCCCGGGTCGTGATTGCCGAAGCCCGGCCCTCCCCAACCGCCTGGGCCGTGCGCCAGGGCGGTGCTGCCCGCGGCCGAAAGGACGAGCAGGCCGGCGGCGAGCAACGCCGCCAGCGTGTTTCGGTTTCGGTGCTTCATTTGGACTCCTCCGTTTGACGAGATGTGTGGTGGTGGGTGGCCTGGTGAGCTGGTTTTCAATTCGCGACCTGTGGTGTCGGCCGCAATTCAAGGGCGCCGGTAGCCACCGCGCCTCACGGGAGCGCTGCCACGGCTGTGATCGACGATCCGTCCGTGGCCCGGCCGTCGAAGGCGATCGCTCGCCCGCTCGGAGAGATGAGAAGAGACGCGATCGAGCGAACGCCCGACAGAGTCAGAGCGTCCAGCGACCCGGCCGCATTCAGAAGAAGCGGTGGGCGGCCGTCGCCGTAGAAGTAGATGAGATCGCCGTGGCGCGAGACCTCGATGGTCCCCTGACCGGGGAAGCGCGGGTCGACGCTCGAGTGGCCGCCCTGCCAGCGCAGCAGCCCGGCGTTCGAAGCGGTGACCAGCGTGCCGTCAGGCAGCCAGCCGCCCTTGCCGGTCGCGACGGTGGCGCCGTTCGAGAGATTGACCAGTGTTCCCGAGGCCAGCAGGTACCCGCCGGCCGGGCTGAATGCAGCGTCGAAGCTGTAGCCCGAGCCCATGCTGCCGGTCCCGACTCGGAGGCTCGTGTGCGTGAACGACGCCACGGTGTCGAGCGACGGAACTGCCAGGATCTCGAGCCAACCGCTCACCGCTCCGCCGCTGGCGCTCCACGGATGAAGAACGGCGAGGCTGCGGCCGTCCTGCGAGAAGGCGATCGGAAGGCCGTCCTGCACCGCGCTCACGGCGCCGTTCCAGAGGACGAAGCTCCAGCCGGACGAACCGAAGCCGCCGGGGCTCGCGATCGTGAGCTCGCCGGTTCCGCTACCGACCAGCATGCCGTTCGACAGGCCGCCGCCCGGGGCGAAGGTGCCCGGCAGCGTGCCGACCGTATGGCCGGCAATGTCGATGATGCTGACCGTCTCGCCGCCGGTCCCGCCGCCCCCGCCGCTTCCACCGCTTCGGCTGGGACCGCCGTTGTTGCCGCGGTGGCCCGGACCGCTGCCGGCCGACTCGCTCGGGGAAGCGCCCGAGGTGTGGCTGGCGACGGCGATCCTGGTCGAACTGACCCAGGTGGCGGCATCCGCGGCCACGGAGCCGACGAGATGGCCGGTCGCGTCGCGGATCAACAGCTGGCGCGCGGAACCGGGGCCCCACAGCAGGAGGTGCGCGCCGTCCGGCGACCAAGCGATCGGCGAGCCGCCGAGCTTGGTGATGCCGATGGTCGTCTTGCCGGCCGATCCGGTCGAGCCCGGCGTGCTGCCGGGGGTCGACGAGGAGCCCGGGCCGGCAGGCTCTCCGCCGGGCGACGGCTCCGACCGACCCGGGCCGGACGGCGACACCGTCTGCCTACCAGACGGCGAAGGCGAGGCGGCGCTCGAGACCGCGGGCGAGTGGCTGCCCGACGGGGGCGGAGCGGAGATGAGCTGCGGCAGGGCGAACGCCGTGCCGATCAGGGCCACGATCGCGATCGCCGCCAACGCCGGGGCCAGCGAGCGAGCATCAAGGCCGCGGAGGAAAGCGCCCGCGGCACCGAGCCGTGACGGCCGGGCGACGGCGGCCGGCGGTAGCTTGACGTCGCGCCAGGGCACGGCGAGGAGCCGATCGGTCAGGCGGTAGCCGGCGTAGAGGCGGCGGCAGCGCTCGCAACCCTCGACGTGGCGGCGTTCGTGTTCGGGCAGGACATCGAGGCCGGCGTGAGTCGCGGCCTCGCCCAGGCGGTCCGACGAGACATGGCCGGACATGGGGCTCACGGCAGGTCCTTCTCGGCGGCGTAGCCGACCAGGCCTTCGGCCAGATGGCGGCGGGCGCGGTGGAGCAGCGTGGCGACCGTTCCGCGCTTGACGCTCATCACTGCGGCGGCCTCTTCCTGTTCGTAACCGAGGGCGTAGACCAGGACGACGGCAACGCGCTCGCGCTCCGGCAGGCGGGTGATCGCCGCCGAGACGTCGATCGAGAGAGAAGGATCGGACGGGAGGAAGGCGACGACGGCGTCCTCCGCATCGCGGCGCTTCTGGCGGCGCACGTGCTCGAACGTGCGGCGGGCGGCGATGCGGCGCAGCCACGGCTCGAGCTTCGACTCGTCGCGGAGCTGGTTCTGATGCTCACGGGCATGGAGAATCGCGTCCTGGGCGATGTCCTCGGCGCTGGCGCCAGCACCGAGAGCCCGGCAGAGCCTCGTGAGATCTGAGAAGAACCTGTTGTACTCCGCATCGAATCTGTCCTTTGCCCCCACGAGCGAGAAGGCTCCCTTCACTCTTGTAAGAGGGCCCCAGGCACCTCTGGCGTTGACAGGCGGCCAAAAGAAGTCCGGTTCGCAACCAGCGAACAGTATCCGGGCGAGGTGAAGCCGCATGCCCAGAACGGGTAGGGAACGCGCAATCCGAGACGGTCGGACGAAGCCTTTGCCGGCCCGGCGCGGGCCGCCTGGAGCGACTGCCTACAGCTCTTCGACGGCGCGCTCGGAGAAGTGGACGTACGTGAAGCACTCGGGCCGGTGGGTGTCCATGACGCCGTGTTTGTTCCAGCACCAGGCCGGATGCGGCTGCACCTCGACACCGCCCGCCGTCATCTTCTCGAACCGTCCGAAGAAGATGCGCCAGACATCGCCGTCCCGGGGCGGCAGCGACCGACCGTTGGCAAGCCAGCTCATGCCTTGCCAGGGCATTACGACCTGGGCGCGCCAGCCTATGCTTACGACGAGCCGGTCGTTGAGCTTGCCGTCGACATGCACGGCCGTGCGCAGACCCGGCAGGTCCCACTCGCGGAAAGCCCAGCGCGGGCCGCGAGGGTGGGTGCCCAGCCAGAAGCTGCCGGCCTGGCGGTCGTAGTCGCCTGCGAAGGACAGGGCGTGCCGCTCGAGCAGGTCGAACTCCGGGACGTCGAAACGTCCACCGCGGCGGTAGGCATCCTGCCAGACGAAGAAGACTTCGTAGACAGTGTTCGCCGCGTTCAGCTCCAACTCGTAGTAGCAGTCGCCGCCGTCGATGAATATCTCGACGTCGTTCTCGGCGAAGACGATCCCGTCGCGGCTGGTCATGTGCGCTTCCGGAAAGGGCTCCTCGACCCAGAACGCGACGTACAGGTTCTCGTCGTCCCAGAGGGCCGCAGCGCGCGTGTCGAAGTAGCCGGGCTCTCCGGTGACCATGTCCACGAAGCGCGGCGAGCGGGGCGCCTTGTCCCATGCCGGCCCGCCGGCAGTGCCGTCGAGAGGCCCCGGCCCGGCCGTCCGATGGCACGTGTAGTGCGCTATATCCTGCTCGGTGACTCCGTGGCGGAGTGCCATCTATCGTCCTTTCGAGCCGCCCGCGGGTCGCGCCCGGCCGCCGTGGCAGCCTCGGTCAAAGCGGCGACCGGCTACGGCGTCTCGGCCATGATCTCACCCGATCCGCGCTGGATCAGGTGAGTCGGGATCACGATCCGCTGGGGCGGCCTGGTGTCGCCGCCCATCCGCGCGAAGAGCAGCTCCGCCGACGATCGACCGAGTTCGGCGGGGTCGTACGCGACGACCGAAACGGGCACCGGCAGCAGGTCGGCCAGTTCGAAGTCGTCGAAGCCGACCACTGCGGTGACCAGTTGCGAAGACCTGATCGCGCGCAGGACGCCGACGCACTGGCGGTTGTTGGCGGCGAAGATGGCCGTCGCCCGGTCGTCCAGGGCCAGCAGCTTGCCGGCGGCCGTTTCCGCCATGTCGACGGCAGGTGAGCCGAGCCGGACCAGCTCGGGGTCGTAGGGGATGCCGGCGCCGGCGAGAGCGGCTTTGTAGCCCTCCAGCCGCTCGACCGCGGTCTGGACCGTGTCCGCGTCGCCGATGAAGCCGACCCGCGTGTGGCCGCACATGATCAGGTGCTCGACGGCCCGTTTCGCGCCGTCGAAGTTGTCGATGACCACGGCGTCCGCCTCGATGTTGCCCCCGCCCCGATCCAGGAAGACGATTTGCGCGCCGCGTCTCCGCTCGGGCTCCAGGTAGCGGTGATCGCTGCCCGCGGGCACGACGATCAATCCGTCGACGGGCCGGTGAAGCAGGTTCATGACCAGTTCCCGCTCCCGGGCCGCGTTCTCGCCCGAGCTTCCGATGATGATCACCGCGTTGTGGCGGGCCGCGACCGTCTCTACCGCCTTTGCCACGCCCGAGTAGAACGGGTTCATCAGGTCCGCGACGATCAGCCCGATGCTGCCGATCCTGTGGCCGGTGCGAAGGCTGTGAGCCACCACGTTGCGGTGGAACCCCAGGGCGACGATCGCCTCCTCCACGCGCCGCTGCATCTCGGGCCGAACGCCGGGCTCGCTGTTGACCACGCGGGAGACGGTCTTCAGGCTGGCGCCGGCGGCCAGTGCGACATCGCGCATCGTGGCCTGACCCGGCCGCCCGTTCGAGAAGGCCTGGCTCCGGCCGTCGGCGCCCTCGCTGTTGCGCTGGGTCGGCCTCGCCCGCGACCCGGGCTGCACAACTCGACCCTCGCCCGCAGGCGAGTCGGTGGCGCCGTCAGTCCTGTCTCTCATCGTTGCCGGTCCCCCGGATTGCGCTCGGCTCGGTCACGCACATGAGCACTTCGCGCAGGATAACGGTCTCGTTCCTGACATCGTTGCCATAGTCTCAACCGTTGGTGGCCTCCCGTCAACGCGTTCGAATATTCGAGCGTTTGGTGTTCGGGCGGATTGGGTTGACAACGTTATCAGCGTCCGCTAGCGTGCCATGGAACAGTTCCGCGGCGCCCGTAACAGCCAGAAACCGGGTGGCCCGCGTCTGATCGACCGAAGGGCGGTCGCGCCCGGACCGTCCTGAGTAGCGCCAGGCCTTGGGGCTCACGCTTGGAGGAGGTGAGTGAAGACCAGAGCTGGGTGAGGGAGGCGGTCGCCTGGTCCGGCCCGCAGGGCCGGGGGAGCCAGGTTTTCCACCGCGCCTGCCAGACCCACCTACCAGTCCGATGGGGTCGTCCGACTCGGTCCGATGGCGCCACCGGCGTGTTCAACTCCAGGAGGAGGTACCTGTGAATCTCCCGTCGCGGCGGATTCTCGCCGTGATTTCCGTCACCGCTCTTGTGGCTTCCGCATGCTCCAGCTCGTCGACCCCGGCGCCCGCCGGCTCGAGCGGCGCTTCGTCCGCCGCGGGCGTGACGAACATCGAGGTCGTCTCGTGGTGGACGACCGGCGGTGAGGCCAGCGGCTTCAACGCCATCATCGACAAGTTCAACCAGGACAACCCCACGCTGAAGGTCACCAACAGCGCCATCGCCGGCGGCGCCGGCTCCAACGCCCAGGCGGCCCTCCAGAACCGCGTTCTGAACGGCAACCCGCCCGATAGCTTCCAGGTCCACATGGGCCATGAGCTGCTCGACACCTATGTCACGCCCGGCTACATGGACAACCTGGACGATCTCTACGCCGCCAACGGCTGGACGACGCAGTTCCCCCAGGGCGTTCTCAATATCGTCAGCGCCAAGGACTCCGCGGGCACGCTGCACTACTACAGCGTTCCGCTGGACATCCACCGCGCCAACGTCCTCTGGTACAACAAGACCGTCTTCACGGCCAACAACCTGACCCCGCCCACGACCTGGGACCAGTTCTTCACCGCTGCCGACGCGCTCAAGGCCAAGGGCATCACCCCGCTGGCAGTCGGCGACAACGGCATCTGGGCCACGGGCATGATCCTGGAGTCGATCCTCATCAGCACCCTCGGCGCTGACGGGTACAACGGCCTCTGGACGGGCTCGACCGATTGGACCTCGTCCAAGGTCACCGACGCCCTGAACCTCTACGCCAAGGTCCTGACCTACACCAACACCGACCACTCGTCCCTTACCTGGGACCAGGCGGCCGACTATCTGATCCCGGCCAGCGCGGGCGCTCAGCCCAAGGCCGCCATGACCCTCATGGGCGACTGGGCCGCCGGTGAGTTCGACAACAAGGGCTTCGCCGACTACGGCTGGATCGCCGCCCCCGGCACCGACAAGATCTACGACACGCTGGCCGACTCGTTCGGCCTGCCGTCGAAGGCAGTCAACAAGGCCGGCGTCAAGATGTTCCTGACCCTCCTCGGGTCCGCCGCCGGCCAGGACATCTTCAACCCGTACAAGGGTTCCATCCCGGCCAACACCACCGCCGGCAACCCGCCCGCCAGTGCGAAGCAGTACAGCCCGTACCAGAAGTGGGCCATGGGCGAGTGGAAGGCCGACGCGATCGTCCCGAGCCTCGAGCACGGCGCGGCCGCGTCTCCGAAGTGGAAGGGCGCGTGGGAGACGGCCGTCACGTCATTCGTTGCGAACCCGAACGTGGCCACCCTTCAGGCCGCTCTCGTTCAGGCCTGCAAGGACGCGGGCGTCTGCAAGTAGTCTGACCAACCGGCCATCCAAGGAGGGGGCGACCAGTTCGCCCCCTCCACTTTTCCCTTTCTCCCAGGAAATGCAGCGGACCATGAAACCAAGCCGCGATCGAGTCCTCTCTTTGGCCGTCATCGCGCCGTCGATCCTGGCGGTGGCGATCTTCGTCTACGGACTCATCTTCTGGACGGGATACATCTCGACCGTCAAGTGGGACACGCTCCGCCCGGACTATTCGCCGGTCGGCCTGGCGAACTACATGTCCATCTTCGCGAACAACCGTTTCCTCATGGATATCAGGAACACGGTCGTGTTCACGATCTTCTTCATCGGAGCATCGCTGGTCATCGGTCTGCTGCTGGCCAACTTCATCGATCGCCGCATCCGGGCGGAGGGACTCTTCCGGAGCATCATCGTCTTCCCCATGGCAGTCAGCTTCATCGTGACGGGCGTCGTCTGGAAGTGGATCCTCTCGCCGGGGCAGCCCGCAGTCGGCCCGACCGCTGCCGCGCCCAACGGCGTCAACCAGCTACTCGGGCTGGATCCCGCGACGTTCAAGTGGCTGACCGATCCGCAGGTTCTGCAGCTGGCACCCGACAGCCCCGCCGGAAAGGTTCTCCATGACATCGGCCTTGGATTCATCACCAGCCCAAACATCGGCATTCCCGTTGCCCTGCTGTCGATCGTTCTGGCCGCGGTCTGGCAGATGTCCGGCTTCGTGATGATCCTCTACCTGGCAGGTCTGCGGGCCATACCGGAGGAGATCAAAGAGGCCGCCCGCGTCGATGGAGCCAGCGAATTCCGGGTCTTCCGCCACGTGACATTCCCGTTGCTCACGCCGATCACGCTGTCGGCGATGATCATCCTCGGTCACATCAGCCTGAAGATCTACGACCTGACCGTGGCCATGTCGGGGTCCGGACCGGGCTTCGCGACCGACACGCCGGCCCTGTTCATGTGGCAGACCACGTTCCGTGACGGTGAATTCGGCAAAGGGGCAGCAGTGGCCATCGTGATGCTCGTCATCATCGCCATAGTCGTTGTGCCATACCTGATCTGGAATCGGCGTCAGGCGGTGGAAGCATGAACCGTTGGAGCCGCCGCAAGTCCGCAGATTCCGAGCCGGGCGCCGCCGGCGAACCGACTGCTGCGAATCAGGCGACCCACGGGTCCACCCCGCCCGAGTTGCCGGAGTCACGCCAGACCGACGATTTGAGCTTCGTCATCACCACGGACGAGGACGAAGAGATCCGGCCCGTGGGCGCGACCACGCACGCGCGTGGTCCCCGGGCGGCGATTTCGTCCTGGCTCCGGAGCGCGTCGCGTTTGATCTCGGGCCTGCGCCGGGGCGGAGCCGCGGCTGCGAATTCCCTCCGAAATGCCGCAGGGGCGCTGGGATCGGCGCGGCGGCGCGGTCTCCGGTCGCTCGTCGGCAGTTTCCTTAACACCGTGTCGTCGTCGTTGCGCACGGCCCGCTCACGCGGCGCACGGGCGCTGGTCAGAGCGTTCTTTGGGGGGATGCTGAACTCCTGGCGCAGCGCGAGAGCGCGACGATCGAGGGCGCTGGTCAAGCGCTTCCTGCTGTATACGGTCCTGTTCCTGTTCGCGCTCTGGTACCTGACCCCGATCTACGTCCTGCTCGTTACGAGCTTGAAGGGCTCGAGCGAGATCACCCTGGACAAGATGTGGGTCCTGCCCAACTCATTCGACCTGAGCAGCTTCAGCGCCGCCTGGCAGGCGCTGTCACCCAACTTCATCAACAGCCTGGTGCTCGCCATTCCTGCCGCGATCCTGTCCTCGATCGTCGGGTCGCTGAACGGATACGTTCTGGCGAAGTGGAGGTTCCGTGGCTCGGAAGTGATATTTACGTTGATCCTGTTCGGTATGTTCATCCCGTACCAGGCCATCCTGATCCCGCTCACTCAGGTGATGTCACACATCGGGCTGTACGGGTCTCTCCAGGGATTGATGCTGGTCCACATCATCTACGGCATCCCGATCACGACGCTCATCTTCCGCAACTACTACGCCGGCATACCGACAGAGTTGCTGGAGGCGGCCAAAGTCGACGGCGCCGGATTCATTCGGCTGTACCGATCGATACTGCTGCCGCTTTCGGCGTCCGGGTTCGTAGTCGTGCTGATCTGGCAGTTCAATTCGGTGTGGAACGACTTCCTCTTCGCGGTGACGCTGATCCCGAGCCAGACCAACTGGCCGATCACAGTGGCCCTCAACAATCTGTCGGGCAGCTTCGTTGCGACGTGGAACGTTCAGATGGCCGGAGCGCTGATCGCGGCCACGCCGACACTGCTGATCTTCATCATCCTCGGTCGATACTTCGTTCGCGGTCTACTGGCAGGCTCGTTGAAGGGCTAATTCACAACTCCGTGTCCCGAGAGCCGAAGCGCGACTCCTCCCGCCTCGGCTCTCGGGTCTCCCGGCTTCGTCCGCTGTCGGCCGGTCCAATGGCGCCCGGATCAGGCCAGCTTGGCCTTGATCAGGGCGGCCTCGAGCTTCGCGATCTTGTCCAGCAACTCGTTTATGGCGTTGTCCTGCGCGACCAGATGCTCCTGAATCTGCGACGCCTCGTGGAAGGTCGCGTCGGCGTCCTCGTAGGTCATCTGCGCCCGCTTGTCCGACGCTCGGGACAGGATGTTCTGGCCGACCATGATGACCGACAACATGACCAGCTGGATGAACGTCTGGCTCAGCCACGAGACATCGGCGAGCAGTGTGCCCTGGCCGAGGGCGGACGGAAGCGCCACGAGCGCCAGAAGCGCGAAGGCATAGGCGCACCACATCGTTCCCACGACGGTGGTCAGGCCCAGGGCGACCTTGCCGTTGAACCCCACGTGCTCGTCCGTGGTCTGGGGCGGTCCCGACTTCTTGCGCATGGCGATGTGAGGATGGGGGACGTGCACGAACGTGACGCTCATCGATTGTCTCCTCGCTGACGTGGACGACCGAACGAAGCCGAAACGGATCGAGGCGCGATGAGCAGTGGAACGTCGACTGCGCGTCTCCGATCCCGCGCGAATACTCGCGCATCCGAGACCGGCATGCGCGGCGAATGCCGCCCGTCCCGTCGGGCGCGGGCGAAGGCTCCCTACCGCGCGGCCGTCTTGAGCAGGCCGAAGCTCGCGCCCTGAGGGTCGCCCAGGATTGCGAAGCGGCCGCCCGGGAAGTCCATCGGAGCCAGCATCTCGCGCGCGCCTGCCGCGATTGCCTTCTTGAATGAGGCGTCCACGTCTTCGACGGCGAAGTAGACCAGCCAGTAGCTGGGCACCTGAGCCGGAACCATGGGGTTCATTTCCTGGCCGCCGGCGACGCTGTGGTCACCCACCAGGAACTCCGTGTAGGGCGGCATGCCCTCGCCCATGGGACTGGTCCTGGTCTGCCAGCCGAACACGGCGGCGTAGAACGGGACCGCCTTGTCCAGTCCGCGCGAGTTGAGCTCGGCCCAGCCGAAGCTGCCGGGCTGCCCATCGGTCAATCCGCCCGCCATCATCGCCGGCTGCCAGGCCGAGATGTACGCGCCGGACGGATCCTGGAAGACGGCCATCTTGCCTTGCTCGCCGACCTGCATAGGCGGGGCGACCACCTTCCCGCCGGCCGCCTGGACCTTCTTCGCCAGGGCCTCGGCGTCCGGCGTCCAGACGTAGACAGACCAGGCTGTCGGCGCCTCGGCCATCATCTTGGGGCCGATGCCGGCCACGTCCTTGCCGCCGATCTTGGCCAGCGCGTAGCCGCCGTACTGGGGATCGGGGTTGACCTCGACCTGCCAGCCGAACAGCCCGGCGTAGAACAGCCGGGACGCCGCTGGGTCGGAGCTCGACAGGTCGATCCAGATGGGCTTGGTGACGGCCGGAGCCTTGGTTTCCGCCACGTCTGGCCTCCTTTGCGGTGCTTCGAAGTCCCGGCCTCGACCGGCCGAGATGGACGGGGCCCGAAGTCTGCCACCAAAGGGTCAGACGATGGCCGGGCGTCCCGGCATTCGATCAGCTGGTGCGCCTGATGAGCAGAACCGGCACCGGCGAGTGATCCACGACGAAGCGAGCCACATGACCGACGCTTCTGGGCCCGGGCTCGGTCGGGCCCGTCCGGGGGCGGGCGCACAGGATCACGGCGTCTACCTTCAGCCGAGCGGCAGCGGCGACGATTTCCTGCTCCGGGCGGCCGGTCGCGGCCAGGTGTGCGATTTCGGCGCCCGGCAGGACTGCCGCGAATCGCTCGTGCCATACGGCCAGTAGCGAGTCGGCTTCCGTGGCGTCCGCTTCCGCGAGGTGGCGCTCGGTCGCGTCGCGCTTCGGCAGCGGCCATGGCCCACGCCGGAGCGCCGGCTGATAGGTCGCCAGCTCGCGCGGGCCGGTCTCCGAGACGTGGAAGAGCGTGACTTCGATCGCCGGCTCACCGGCTCCCACGACCCGCGCGGCTTGCTCCGGCAGGGACGCGTCCTCCGTCCCGGCGACGGCCACGAGAAACCTCCGAGTCGCGCTCATGATCGACTCACCCTTGCACTCCCAGCAGCAGCGCAACTCCGAGCGCCGCGAGGATGGTGACCGGGGTCACGATGAGCCCGATCCGGATGTAGCTCCACGTTGACACCTCAAGGCCCCGCTGGCGCAGGAGCACGAACCACAGGAGCGTGGCGACCGAGCCGACCGGCGTCAAGTTTGGCCCCAGGTCCGCCCCGATGATGGTCCCGATGGCGGCGGCATGGGCACTGGCCGCGCTCAGCCCGGCGCCGTGCACCGCGTCCGCGAATACGAACGCCGCCGGCAGGTTGTTGACCAGGTTCGCGCCGACGGCGGCGGCGAAGGCGGTCACGACCATGACCGCCGCCGGCGAGTCGCGCACCTGACCAAGGACGATCTGAGCGAGCCAGGCGGTTATCCCAGCGGACGAGAGCCCGTCCACCAGGACTCCCATCGAGGCCACGAAGACCAGCAGCGACCAGCCGATGCCGTCGAGCAGCCGATCGGGACGTCGGCCGGTCCACTCGACGCCGAGCAGGAGCAGCCACACCGCCGCCATCGTCGGCCCGAGCGGCAGGTTCAGCGCCGAAGCGACGGCGAAGGCCGCTACCGCAATCCCGCACGCCACCAGGAGCCGCCGCGGAACGCCGGACCACGCGGCCCACGATTCCGCCGCAGGCACGAGCGGCGCGCGGGCCGGCAGCTGGCGGCGGTAGATTACGAACAGGCAGCCGAGCAGCGCGAGCACGGAAGCGATCGCCGCAGGAAGCAGAACCGGAACGAGGCCGGCCGCGCTGACTCCGAGGCGGTCGCTGACGATCACGTTCACCGGGTTGCTCACCGGAAGCGCGATGGACGCGGCGTCGGCAACGAAGGTGCAGGCGAGCACGTAAGGAAGCGGCGATAGCCCGAACCTGGCCACGAGCACGTAGACGACCGGCGTCAACACCAGCGCCGCCGCGTCGTTGGACAGGAAAGCCGCGACTACGGCTCCGGCGGCAACGACCGCGACGAGGAGTCGACGCGGACTCCCGGCCGACAGCCGGGCGGACGTGCCGGCCAGCGCCTCGAAGAGGCCGCTCCGCTGAGCCACGGCCGCCGCTCCGGTCAGGCCGACGAAGAAGAGCAGGACGTTCCAGTGGCCGGCGACGTCCGACGCCGCGCCGCCGGGCGACACGAGGCCGACCAGAACCATGGCCCCCGCGCCGATCAGCGCGGCAGTCGCCTCGGTCAGGCGCCAGGGTCGAGCGATGACCAGGCCGATCGCCACCAGGAATATGGCGGCGGCGAGCAGCGCCGAGGACGAAAGGGGCGGTTGTGTGGTCAAGGCTTTCGGATAGTCGCACAGCCCTGAGCGCGGGCTTCGGGAACTGTCGGAGATTCGGGCAGCCCGAGTCATTACGGACCGTAATGACGCCCGCCCGCAGCGGCGGCAGACTGCCGGAGCGGCAGGCAACCGCAGGCTTCCCTATCGGTTTCGAGGAGGCAAACGATGTACGACCGGAACCTCGTTCGATCGGTCGATCGAGCGGCGTCGCTTCTGATCGCGCTCGGCGAGATGGATGGAGAAGCTGGGGTCATCGAACTCGCCCGCCGGCTCGACCTCCACAAGTCGACCGCGTCGCGGTTGCTCTCCACTCTCCAGAAGAGCGGGCTCGTGGAGCAGAGCGACGGCTCGAGCAAGTATCGGCTTGGGCTGGCGGTCGTCCGCCTGGGCCGGCACGCCGAGAGAGCGCTGGACCTGCGGGCCATCGCCATTGCGGAGCTCGAGTCGCTGGCCCGAGCCGTCCACGAGACGATCTCCCTCGACATCCTCGAAGACGACAGCGTCCTGACGATCGCCTACTCCGACGCGTCCGGGACGCGCCGCGACAGGTCGGGCCGCAACGCGCCGCTGCACGCGACCGCGCCGGGCAAGGTCCTGCTGGCCAACCAGCCGGAGCGCGAAGTCATCCGGCTGTCGAAGACGATGTTCATCCCGTACACCTCGCACACGATCGTTCGCGTCGACCTCCTCCTCGAAGAGCTGGCCCGGGTCCGAAAGCGCGGCTTCTCGACGGCGTTCGGCGAGCACGACCCAGCCGTGAACGCCATCGCGGTGCCCGTCTACGACCAGCGAGCCGCCGTCGTGGCCGCCCTAGAAGTCCGCGGCGTTGGAACCAGGATCACGCCGAGCCGAGTGCCCGAACTCGTGGATCGCGCCCGTGCCGCGGCAGCGGTGATAACCGATCGCATCGGCGGTGTCTCGGCCACCCTCGCCGCGATGCCGCCAATCGCCGCGGCGGACCGAGCCGAAGCCGGCGCTGCCGGAACCGCGGTCGCAGCCGGCTGAGCCCTCGCGCCGGTCCGGTAGCAGATCGGCACGGCCCGCAGGACTCGCGGCGCTCAGCTCTCGGCGAGCAGCTTCGCCTTCTGCGCCGCGAACTCGGCGTCCGTCAGCACGCCCCTGGCGCGAAGCGCGTCGAGCTTCGTCAGCTGGTCGGCGATGTCCGGCTTGGAGGCGGGAGCTCCCGGCGAGATCACTTGACCACCGACGATCGTCACGCCGCCCAGTTCGCCGGCCTGTGCACGCGCCTTCATAGATTCGATGTATTCCGCCATGTGGCCGCTGGACGCCGCCGCCATCGCCTCGCTCCGCATTTCCGCCGCGTGCTCCGCCTTCGCGTGGTCGATCCCGGGCGGCGTGATCGAGTCCTCCAGGACCGCGATTCGCGACCGATCGTTGGGGTCGTAGATGACCTTGCACTGCCAGCCCTTGAACGGGCGCCGGCCCGAGAAAGCCTGGCCGAACGACGCCTCGAACGGCTCGCCGTTGTCCGGCTGAACCATGAGAGTGACCTTTACGTGGTCGGTCTGCGAAGTGACCTGATTGAAGCCGTTCATGCTCGCACTCGACCATCCGGCGCCGACGTCGCTGAACGTCGCCCACGCGACGACCCCGCCCTCCTGCGCGAGCTGCTGTTCGAGCTTCTCCTTGTGGCCGAGAATTCTGCCGAACATGTTCCCTCCCTCACGGTCGATAAGCGCCCGCGATGTGCAGCGGGCTTCGCGACAACTGTCTCCCTCGCCGAGGGAGTCGACGTGAGCGTGGCGGGACTGTGCCGCCTGTCGATACGCAGACGCCGCGGAAGCCCGAGCGACTCGATGGGCGGTTGCTATGGGGCGAGCCTGGCGAAGACGCGGTCGCGGGATTCTGCATCATCGAAATCCAGCAAGATGCGCCCATGTAGCCAATGGAGCTCAACGGCAGGCCTGGTTTCGGTGACAAGGCAGGCGGTACCGCGACGCACTCGGCTGACCGTCTCGGGCCACAGACGGCCGTAAGCGACTGCCCCGTGTTGTGTAAGGGCCTCCACGTCCTGCACCCATTTGCGTTGGACACAGATGAGAAGCTGCGTCTGCGGGTTGTACTCGAGCACGGCCTGGCGGTGCCTATATCGGCGCGTACGGTTTCCGAAATCAAGGACGCCTGTGACGTGAACCGGTATACGGGAACCGTCGGGCAGAGGTTGGAGGCGAGATTTCGGCTTCTGTTCTCTATCTGGCACGAATGGCACCAGACCCACGAGCCACCCCACGGCCAACCACAGAACGATCAGCCCAAGGAGGGCTACCCCCAGATATGCGGCTGGGTCCCTGAGAGGTGCTTGAGGCTGGATCCCGGCGCAGAACAGCAGCAATTGCCAGGCGACCACGACCGGACCGAAGCCGAAACTGAGAACTACGAACCCCACGAGGATTGGGTAGGTTGAGTCTGAGTTGTCGGGGTTTTCGAACGGGAACTGATTCAGCATGTGCGCCAGCCAACCACCCAATGACGTCAACGCTCGAACCCTATTCATCGCGCGCGCCGTCATGACCTGCTATCCGATCCGCCCGACGAACCGCGGCCAAGTAAGAATATGGCGCAGACCACGCCGATAGCCGCCGCCGTCTGGCGACCGAAGTACGCCGCACCACGATCGATCACCGGGCCTTGGATTGGTCGGTGCTTACCACTCACAACTGCTGCCTCAGGTGCAGGTGGCCTCCCTCAGGCTACGCGCAAGGGCGTGATGTGCTGCACGTCGGCCTGGGTCGCTGCCGCCGTGTCGTAGAGATCGACGGCACGCTGCAGGTTCAGCCAGAACTCCGGCGAGTTGCCAAAGAGACGACCGAGGCGCAGCGCCATTTCGGGGCTCACCGCCCGGCGCTCGCGGACGAGTTCGTTCACGGACTGGCGCGAAACGCCGAGGGCATCTGCAAGTCCGCTCACAGTGAGCTTGTAGTCGGGCATGAAGTCCTCGCGCAGAATCTCGCCGGGATGAACCGGTCGCCGCGCGAGCTGATTGTCGTTGGCAATGCTCATGGTCGATTCACCTGATCTCTAGTGGTAATCGCAGACTTCCACGTCGTACGCGTCGCCGTCTTGGAACACAAAGCAAATGCGCCACTGGTCGTTTATAGATATGGAGTGCTGTCCGGCACGATCGCCCTCGAGTGCATGGAGGCGATTGCCCGGAGGAACCCGCAAGCTCTCGATCTGGTCAGCCGCGTCAAGCGCCGAGAGCTTCCGAAGTGCTCGGCGTTCGATTTCCGGTGGCAGCCGTTCCGAGCTGCCGGTGATCCAGAACCGTTCTGTATGCCTGTCCGCCAACGATCTGATCACGGCCCGAAATGTAACGCGTCACGTGATACGGGTCAAGGCGATCCGAGTCCTGCGTGGATTGCCCACCTTGAGGCTGCCCATACCCTCGCCAAAGAGAGCGGCCGCCGGGAGAACCCGGCGGCCGCTTCGGTTCCGCGTGGGAGTGGCGCCGCCTAGTCCTCGGTGGGCATGTGGAGGTACATGCTCTGGATACCGATCCGGCCCGGGCCGGTGAAGCGGTTGAAGATCAGGTTCCCCGATCCGCTCAGCATGCCCATCCGCAGGCCGACCATCTTGATTTCCATGCTCACGGTCGGGTCCTTGTAGACCCAGCCGCCGGGCTCGACGTCGAAAGCCTCGCCGGGACCGAGAACGCGCTCGAACACGTTGCCGTAGCCGTGGAGCCAGACCGTTCCCCCGCCCTGTCCGCCGGTGAACGTGTCGATGAAGATTCCGGTGCCGCCGAACAGCATGTTCCCCACGCCGCGCAGGCGGCGGAAGCTGTAGTCGACGTTCGCGGTCGCGGCCAGGAACTGGTGCTCCCGGACTTCGATCCCCTGCCCCGGCGCCAGGTTCAGATGGAAGACGTGGCCGACTCCGTCGCGGCTGAACGCGATCTGGCCGGCGCCTTTCGCCTCCGTCATGAATATCGGCATGCCCGCGATCACGCGCTTGAAGGCGCCCTTCATGGCATGCATCCCGATCTCGAGGCTCGGCGTCTTCCAGAGCAGGATGTGGTGCTCGAAGAACACCGGCATCGAGCCGTCGAGCTCCATCGTGAGCATCGGCACCAGCTCGCCGTCCGTGCGGAACTGGACGCCCGGGCCCTGGCCTTCGTCTACCGAGGTCGGGAGCAGTTTCGGGATGTAGTCCGTATGCATCGCGTCCTCCTGCTGGCCGCTCACGAGACGTCGCGGCCCCAACACTTTAGGGCAGGGAGGGGTGCCCGCGCCTCCGATTCGAGCGGCCTCGCCGCGCCTAAGATTGCCCGATGGAGACGAACACTTCGGGCGGGGGCACTCTCCCGACCCAGTCGCGGTTCAACCGGTTCATGGCGCGCTGGCTGGCCTCGCCGTTCGGCGCCCTTTCCGGCCGCGTCGTCCTGGTCCGCTACAAGGGCCGCGTTTCGGGGCTGCCGCGCCAGCTGCCCGTCAACTGCGAGCCGTTCGAGGGCGGATACCTGATCCGCGTCGGCCGGCCCGAAACCAAGAGCTGGTGGCGCAACTTCACGCAGCCCTGGCCGATGGAGCTGGTGCGCAAAGGCCGGCCGATCCACGGCTCGGCCGTCGCCGTGCCGGGCACGACCGGCCGCGGCCAGCGCATCGCCGCGGAGTACTTCGCCACCCACCGCGGCGCGGCGAAGCGGGCCGGACTTCCGAGGGCGCCGAAGGGTGAGCTGCCCACCCCGGAGGATCTCCAGGCCGCGGCCGCGAAGCTCCTCTTCGTCGTGGTCACGCCGGCGCCGTAGGGGAACCGGCAAGGGGTTCGGCCCGCGATGCGAGCGGCGATGACGATCGCCGCGGGCTGCGGCACGTGGCCGGTCACAATGGTCGACACGGCGCGCGGCCGCACGGTGTCGGAGGTTACGTGGTGGGCGATCGGCTGACGTTTCTCGGCCATTCGACCGTCCTCGTCGACATCGACGGCGTGCGGGTGCTGACCGATCCGCTGCTCGGCCACCTCGCGCTTGCCATAAGGCGGCAGGTTCCGGCAGTGCCCCCAGAGACGCTGGGCGATCTTGCCGCGGTATTCATCAGCCACGGCCACCTGGACCACCTCGACCTGGACTCCCTGCGGGCTTTGCCGGGCGAGCCGGAGATGATCGTGCCGGCCGGCCTCGGGCGCGTGGTCGCGAAGGCGGCTCGCGGCGAAGTCCACGAGATGCGCGCTGGTGGCACGGTGAGGATCGGCGAACTCGTGCTGGAGGCGGTCCACGCGGAACACGACCGCCGCCGCTCGCCGTTCACCGTGGCCGAGAGCGCCCTGGGCCTCCTGATCCGGGGCTCGACGCGCGTCTACTTCGCCGGCGACACGGGGCTCTTTCCGGGGATGCGGGATCTGGCCGGGCGCGTCGACGTCGCGCTGCTGCCGGTCGGCGGCTGGGGGCCCACGCTGGGGCAGGGCCATCTCGACCCGCGGCGGGCGGCCGAGGCGGCCGTGCGAATCCGCCCCGCCATCGCCACGCCGATCCACTGGGGCACGCTCTATCCGATCGGCCTGCGGCGCTTCGCCGGCCGCCAGTTCGAAGGGCCGGGCGAGGCTTTCCGCGAAGCCGTCGCGGCTCGCACGGCCGAGATCGAGGTGCGCGTTCTGCAGCCGGGGCAATCGATGGCCATGAGCCGGTCGGAACGATGAAAGGCGCCGCTGAGCCCACGACCCTGGCCCGGCGCGCGCTCGCCTTCTACCGGCTCCAGGCGCGCCTGATGTGGGAGTGGCGGCCAACCCGGCTGGCGATCGCGCGCCGGGCGATCCTCTCGTTCCTGGGCGCGTGTCTCGTGCTGGCGACAACGGATGCCGTGCTTCCGGGGCTTAGCATCGACGGCCCCGGCCCCTTGTTGCTGGCCGGGCTGCTGCTGGCAGTCCTCGACAGCATCTCGGACGTCTTCCTCCACTGGCTGCTCGTGGCCTGGCCGATATTCGTCGCCCAGATCGTGGGCCTGGCCGTCCAGTTCGCGGCGATCATCCTCATCGGGCACGTGCTGCCGGGCGTACGGGTCGACGGCATGACGACCGCCGTCTGGGCGGCCGTGCTGCTGACCACGCTCAACAGCCTGTTCGCGGAGATCGTTTCCGTCAGCGACGACGACTCCTACTACAGCGTGCTGGTTCGGCGGCTGGTCGCTCGCGACTTCGGACGCGCGACCGAGGCGACGCCGGGGCTGCTCGTCGTCCAGATCGACGGGCTGAGCCTGCCGGCCCTCGAGCAGGCCGTCCGGGCCGGGCGTGTGCCGGCGCTCCACCGGCTGTTGCGAGACGGCGAAGCGACGCTCCATCCGTGGGTGGCCTTGCTCCCGCCCACGACGCCCGCCAGCCAGGCCGGAATCCTGCATGGGAACAACGACGGCATACCCGGCTTTCGCTGGTACGAGAAGGCCGGCAATCGGCTGATGGTGGCCAACCACCCCGACGACGCCGCCGAGATCGTGCGCCGCATCAGCGACGGAAGGGGCCTTCTGGCAAACGACGGCGCCAGCATCGGCAACCTCGTGACCGGCGACGCGCCGCGCAGCTACTTGACCATGGCGACCATCGCCCAGAACGCATCGACCGACGACGAACGGCGCCTGCGCGGCATCTTCGTCACCACGGTCGACTACATCCGCCTGGCCGTGCTGATGGTCGGCGAGATGGCCAAGGAGCTGTATCAGGCGGAGCGCCAGAGAGCCCGGTCGGTCGAGCCTCGCATGCACCGCGACCTGCAATTCGCCGTCGAGCGAGCCGTGACCAACACGGCGCTGAGGACCGTCTCTACCGCGCTCGTGATAGAGGAGATGCACTGCTCGTCGCCGACGATCTACGTCGACTTCACGGGCTACGACGCCATTGCCCACCACTGCGGGGCCGAGCGCGCCGAGTCGATCGACGCGCTGCAGGGCATCGATCGGGGCATCGGATCGCTGATCAAGGCCTCTCGCTACGCCAGGCGGCCCTACCGGCTGGTGGTTCTATCCGACCACGGCCAGTCGCTGGGCTCGACCTTCCGGCAGCGGCACGGGGAATCGATCGAAGACGTCATCGGCCGCCTGCTGCCCGGCGGCATGACCATCGTCGGCACGACCGACGCGGTCGAGTCGGCCGGCATCGGCCGGCGCATCGCGGCCGAATTCGGCCGGGGCTCGAGGATCGGGCCACTTCTCGCAGGTCGACTGCGCAGGGCCCTCGGCCGGCCCGGAGTTGGGGCCGAGTCGGCGAGCGCGGACGTCGTCGTGTGCTCGTCGGGCAGCCTGGCCCACGTCTACTTCACCAGTCAGCCCGGCCGCATGACGGCCGAGGCGATCGAAGCGCTATGTCCGGGCTTGATCGAGACGCTGGCCCGTCACTCCGGCATTGGGGCGCTCCTGGTGAGGTCGTCCGACGGCCATGTGATTGTCATGGGGCCGCGAGGCCGGCTGGATCTGACCGAGCATCCGTCCGGCGAGACCGGCCCGCTCGCCGACTTCGGCCCCGGGGCAGCGGCGGACCTGCTGCGACTGCAAGGGCTCGAGAACGTCGGCGACCTGATACTTCTCGGCGCGGTCGACGGCCGGTCCGGCGAGGTCACCGCCTTCGAGGAGCTGATCGGCTCGCACGGCGGCCTGGGCGGCTGGCAGGGCGAGCCGTTCATCATTTGCCCCTCGACCTTGAAGCTGTTCGAGGATCCGCTCGTGGGCGCGCCCGCCGTGTATCGCCAGTTGACGGCGTGGCGGGAGCAGCTGCAGGCCGAACATGGGACATGACGGCGTGCGCCGAGTCTCGTCCGATGACCGACCACGGTCGTCATGGGAGCGGCCGCCGAGGGGCTGATCGTCGGCGCGATCGCCGCTTGGTTATTGCCCGGAATCGGGCGGGCCCGAGGGTTTCCCTCCTCACGCCCGGCCGCTTGTCGGGGCCAGACTGGAGGCGAGCCCAGTCCGACTCCGCCCATCTTCGTCCGAGCGGGCCTGGCTCCACCGAGGAGACTCACCATGGCCCGGTCCGGAATGTTCAAGAGCAACAGGTCGCTGCTTGTCCTCGTGGCGTGCATCTGCTTCGCCATCGCCGTGCTCGAGACCGCAGGACTGTTCTCGTTCGGCAAGATCGATTGGACGAATCTGGGCCTGTTCTTCGGCTTCCTGTCGTTCATCGTCTAGCCGGTCGGATGGCGGGACAGCCGGCGCCGGGCGCGCGATGGTGAGTGCAATAGGGTCCGGCCTGCGAGCGTTCCTGGCGGCCCCGGCAAACCCCCACGAAACGCGCGGGTCGAGCGTCCTGCGCCCGACCGTCTTCGGCGCCACGGACGGCCTGGTGGCCAATGCCTGCCTGATCATGGGCGTCGCCGGCGCCTCGTTCGTGGATCCTCACGCGGTGGTCCTGGCCGGCATCGCCGGTCTCGTGGCCGGCAGCTTCAGCATGGCCGTGGGCGAATACGTCTCGGTCCGTTCCCAGCACGAGCTGCTCGATTACCAGGTCCTGCTCGAGCGGCAGCAGCTCCGGCACACGCCTGCCCAGGAGCGGGCCATCCTGGTCGAGATCTACAGGTCGCGGGGCCTTTCGGCAGCCGACGCTGGATTCGTCGTCGATCGCCTGCTCGCCAACCCCAAACGCGCTCTCGATACCTTCGTGCGTGAAGAGATCGGTCTTTCGGCGAAGACGATGGGCCGCCCGGTCGCGGCCGCGGCGGGCTCGCTGCTGTCATTCGCGGCCGGCGCCTCGGTGCCGCTGCTGCCGTTCGCCTTCTTCGCCGGGACGACAGCCATCGCGCTGAGTGTCGCCGCCACACTGGCCGCGTTGTTCCTGGTGGGGCTCGGCGTCAGCCGCCTGACCCATCGCCAACCGATTCGGTCCGGTCTGAGACAGGCGGCGCTCGGCCTTCTCGCGGCCGCGGTGACATACGGCGTCGGCGCGCTGCTCGGTACCGCCGTCCGCTGAACTGGAGCGTGGCGGCTCAGTCCGCGAGATCAGCCATGGGCAACGAGCGCCGGGGCTCCGTACGGGACCTCGGGGCTGAGCTCGACCTGGACGCCGCCCGAGACCTGGCCCAACAGCTCACGATATGCGGCGCCCACGCGCGGCCAGATCCTCTCGCGGCTGAAGGCATAGGCCCTTCGACCCATCGCCGCTCGGCCGTCCGCGTCTTCGAGAAGACCGCTCAGTCCATCTGCCAGGGCCTCCGGAGAGTCCGGCGCGACGATGACGCCGCGACCATCCGACAGCACCTCGGACGCATACGCGAAGGGCGTCGAGACGACCGGCCTGCCCGCGGCCAACGCATAGGAAAGCGTGCCCGAGACGATCTGATCGAGGTTGGGATACGGCGTGACGAAGGCATCGGCGGCCTGCAGCCAGCGGCCGAGCTCTTCCTGGCCGACGAACCTGTCGACGAAGCGGACGTGGTCACGCAGGCCAAGGTCGTCGACCGCCCTGCGCAGCCGATCTCGATAGGCTTCGCCCTCGCTGCGGATGAGGTTCGGATGCGTCGCCCCCAGCACGACGTAGAGCGCATCCGGACAGTCCTTCCGAACGCGGGACATGGCCTCGATCACGTGCTCGTATCCCTTGCCCGGCCCAAGGAGCCCGAAGCTCAGGATCACTGAGCGGCCTTCGAGGCCAAAGTCGGGCTTGCGCTGATCGGACTCGACCAGCGGCAAGTCGGGGACGCCGTGCGGGATCACCCGTATCCGCGAGCCGTCGGCGCCGTACTCGCGCCGCAGGAGCCTTGCCGCGGCCTGCGACATGACAACGACTGCGGCCGTCCGATCGAGGAGCCGCGCCATCACGGCGCGCTGCGCGGCGCTCGGCTGCCGAAGCACCGTGTGCAGGGTCGCCACGGCCGGCACTCGAACGCGATCCAGGAAGTCGAGGACGAAGTCGCCGTCCCGGCCGCCGAAGATGCCGTACTCGTGCTGAATGGAGACGGCCGCGACGCCCGATTCGGACATCTGGTCTGCCGCGCGTGAGTAGTCCGCCCGGCCATCCCTCTGGACGAGATCGGTCACTTCGAGCGGGTAGAGGATCCGGTCTTCCGGGGAGTGGATGGCCACGATCTCGCAGTTGCCCACGGCACCGGCCAGATCCCGGGTGAACGTCGCGATGCCGCAGCGGCGCGGCGGGTAAGTCGACAGGAACGCGAAGCGGGGTGCCATGGCCGGCTCCATCAGGCTGGTAGGGAAGAGCAGGATCGGCCCCTCGTCCGGGGACCGATCCTGCTTGGTGCTATCAGAACCAGGGGCACGCCCTAAGAGCGTGCTCGCGTCAGCGCCAGCCGTACCCGCCGCGCCGGGTGCCGAGGCTCCCGACGACGAAGACGACGATGAGCGCACCGATGACCGCGATGACGATGCTCTCGGCGTTGACTCCGGTCACGCCGGAGATGTGGAAGACGTCGATGGCGAGCCAGCCGCCGACGACCGCGCCTACGATTCCGAGCACGACCATCATGATCAGGCCCTCGCGGGACCCGGTGATGACGCTGGCGAGGAAGCCGGCGATCGCGCCGACGACGACCCAGGTAAGAAGTGTCATGTTGGGGATGTCTAGCATTTGGGTTCTTCTTCTTTCATGAGGAGCGCGGGCCGGACGCCCCGGGCGAGGGCCGCGCAGGTGACGTTTGGATCAGGCGAGCGCGGGCTCGTGCCGGAAGATGGCCAGGCTCCAGAGAACGACCAGCTCGATGATCGTCCAGCCGACGAGGGCGACGACTGCGGCGACGTCGAGAACCGAGCCGCCGGAGGAAACGGCGCTGATGCGCAGGATCCCCTGGAACGGCGCGGCCAGGAGCCCGCCGACGTTGTTGATGATCGAGACGAGCAGATTGCCCGTTCGAGCGTCGACCAGCAGCAGGACGATGCGCAGGCCGAGGACGATCTGGATCAGGCCGAAGACGAGGACGACAATGCGGCGGGTTGTTTCGTTGTTGTTGGGCCGAAAGTCGGTCTTGCTACTGGTCGTGGTCCGGTTGCTCAAGCCACCGGACTCGGTGGGGGTCGGGGCGTCAGTGGTGACGCTCCGCTGTTCCTGAATTGTCACGGTGGTCTTCTTCCCGACGATGGACGATGGACCTGCAGCCGGCTATCAAGCCGGCGGAGCCTTCGATCCGTTGCCGTGATCCGATAGTGGACCCGGCAACTGTCGCTCCGCGAGGATGAAAACCCCCTGCTCGAGAGGCGCCGGCCTGCGGGGCAAGAGTCGACGGCGGCACCGGCCGGACATGGATCGACGGGCCGGGAGAGCGGCCCGTCGATCAGGTCAGACCCATTGCAGTCGAGGAGGCGACTGAGGGTTGGCTATTAGATGAAGGCGCTCCGGCGCCGCGCGGTGACGAGCGCAATACCGAACCCGCACGAGGCCAGCAGGACCAGCAGCGGCAGCAGCGGCGTCGAGTTGTTGCTCGGCGAGCTCTGGCCGACGGTGCCGGTGGGCGGTGGCGTGCCGGTGACCGCGCGGTTCGCCAGGCTGGTCGAGCAGATGACCAGCGCTCCGCCGCCGTTGGCCGAGCCGTTGCACTGAGTGACCGTGACCACGAGGGCCGAGGACATCGCCCCGGTCGCGGTGCAGGTCAGCTGGACGAGGGTTCCGCCGTTGGCAGAGCCGTTGCACTGCGTGATCGCAGCTCCGGTGGTGTTGGCCGGGATCGGATCGCAGCCGGTGGTGATCCCGCCGCCGGAACCGACGCACTGGTTCACCGTGGCAGCCGTCGCACCAGGACCAATGCCACCGTAGAAGTTGGTCGTGACCGTGACGCTGCAGCGAAGCGTGCCGCCGCCGCCACCGATCGAGTTATTGCATTGATTGACTGAGGTCACCGGCGTGGTCAGGGTGGTCGTCTTCGTCGAGCAGGCGGCCGTCGGTGCGCCCGCCGCGCCGTGACACTCGTGGATCGTCACTTTTGCGGATCCGCCACTGCCCGTGACGGTGTTGACGATCGTGACCTCGCAGATCAGACCGAGGCCGGGCGTGTTGTCGACGCCGTTGCTGCACGTCGTGGTCGCGGCTGCCGTAGCAGCGGACACAGGCGCTGTGGCGATCATGGAAATCGGGGCCAGCAAGGCAAATGCTATAAGGCCTCGGAATAGGAACCTGAACCTGCCCATGGAAACAGCCTCCCGGAGAATCCGATCGGGAGCTGCCGGTGGTGCATCAGCCGACTATTCGCCGAGTTCGGATATTTCTGCCCTTCACCCACCGAGGCAGAATCGATGTTGCACCCCGCCGAAGGCGTCGCGCGAGGATGAAAACCCGCTGAAGACCAACCGTGCCACGCGGAGCCGTGACTCCGGCCTACGGCTGGGTCGGGTGCGAAGTCAGGTGGACCCGGCGAGGGCGAGACATGATCGCGAAGCCGAAGATCGATGCGGGTGCGAAGCCTGCCAGGGTGACCAGCCGCGGTGCGCCGGCGATTCGGAGCCCTGCGCCAAGGCCGATCGAGACGGCGGCCAGAAGCCGCAACGCCGAATCCGGCATCGTCTGGAGGCGGGTCACGGTGCTGCCGGCGCCGGCCTGCACGCGGTCGAACGCTCCCGGGAGCCGATCGGCGACCTCCTCGGCGCGATCGCGAGCCATGCCGGCGATCTCGGGCACATGCCCAACGGCATTGGCTACGCCCGTGCGGGCGTGATCGATCGCGGCTCGCGCGCTTTCGAACGATTCCTGATCGTCGTCCTGGGTTTCGATCGTGGCTTCCATCGTCGTCATGTCAGATCCTCCGCGCCGGGCCGGCTCCCAACGCGAGAGTCGCCAGAGCGCTCATGAGTCCCATGAGCAGGCCCGGGGCCTCGGTTTCGTCTCGGCGACTCGCGCTATTCGCCCGGGCCTCTACGATGCGCGCCCGCCGCGCCGATCGCGAGGATGGAAACCCGGCACTGCCGGCGCAGAGTAGCCTGCGGGCCGATCGGCTCGCCGAGTTGCCTGGGCCCGTCCGGCACCCATACTGTGAAGACAATGGCGTCATCAGCGATCTCTGCAGAAGCCCAGCTTGTCGTGATCGGCTCATCGGCGGGCGGGATCGAGGCGCTCTCCCGCGTGGTGGCAAGCCTGCCGGCGGATTTCCCCGCGCCGATCGTGATCGCGCAGCACCTCGATCCGCGCCGCCCGAGCCATCTGCACGAGATCCTGGCCCGCCGCGCGACGCTGCCCGTCCGCGTCGTCGAGGAGCGAGAGGCGCTGGAGGACGGCGTCATCTTCGTCGTCCCTTCGAACCGGATGGTGGAGATCAGCCACGGCGACCTGCGGCTCCGGGCCGCCAAACCGGGAGCGGTCGCGCCTTCGATCGACGTCCTCTTCGAGAGCGCAGCCCGCGTGTTCGGTCCAGGGCTCATCGCCGTGATCCTGACCGGCAGCGGGTCCGACGGCTCCTCAGGAGCCTGGCACGTCAAGCAGGCCGGTGGAGCGGTGGTGATCGAGAACCCGGCGACCGCGATGTTCCCCTCGATGCCGAACTCGATCCCGCCTTCGCTGGTCGACGCGACCGCGGACCTCGATGAGATCGGCGCCGTCTTGTGCGAACTCCTTGCCGCCGGCAGACCCGCGGCTGCGGCGCACGACGAGGCCGACCTTCGCGGTCTCCTGGAGCTCATCCATGAACGCAGCGGCGTCGACTTCCGAAGCTACAAACCGGCCACCATCCTGAGGCGCCTGCACGGCCGTATGAACGCCACGGGGCGTCCGACGCTGGCCGACTACGTAGCCTGCGTGGAGTCCGATCCGGAGGAGTACGCGCGCCTGGTCAACAGCCTCCTCATCAAAGTCACGGAGTTCTTCCGGGATCCGAAGCTCTTCGAGTACCTGCGCACGCGCGTCCTGCCCGAGCTGATCGCGGACGCCAGGCGCGAACTGCGGGAGCTGCGCATCTGGTCGGCGGGTTGTTCGACCGGAGAAGAGGCCTATTCTCTGGCAATCATCGTCGCCGAAGCACTCGGGGACGAGCTTCCCTGGCCCGACATCCGGATCTTCGCGACCGACATCGATGGCGACGCCATCGCCTTCGCGCGCCGCGGGATCTACCCGATGGCGGCGCTCAAGGGCCTGCCGGCCGGGGCGCGAGAACGCTACCTCGTCAAGTCCGACGGCGGCTTCGAAGTCTCCAAACGCCTGCGCGACATGATGGTCTTCGGCCAGCACGATCTCGGCGAGAGAGCGCCCTTCCCGCGGATCGATCTTATCCTGTGCCGCAACGTCCTGATCTACTTTGCCGCGCCGATGCAGAGAGTCGCCCTCGAAACGTTCGCATTCTCGTTGCGGGCGGGTGGCCGGCTGGTGCTCGGCACGTCCGAATCGATCACCGCCCTGCCGGACCCGTTCGAGGACGAGGACCCGAGGCTGCGAGTCTTCCGCCGGCTGGCCGGGCAGTACGCGATCCCGCCGCTGCGAACGGCGCTCCGCGCCCGCAGGACACCGGAGACCCGCCTCGATCGGGCTATCCGGGTCACGCACCGCGACGCTCAACGGGTGGCGGAATCGTCGGCCTCGGCGGACAGCCTGCTCCTGGGCCTGACGGTCGGCATCGTCGTCGTGGACCCGCGTTACTACATCCTGCGGATCAACACCGCAGCGCGGCAGATGCTGGGCATCCACGGCACGGCCTACGACCAGGACTTCGTCCATCTCGCCGAGGCGCTGCCGCCAAGCGCCATGAGGGCCGCCATCGATTCAGCGCTCACGGGCAAGACCAGTACGGCCATCTTCGAGGTGGAGCCGGCGGACGCCGCGGGCGAGACGACCCACTTCGTCGAGGCCGCCGTCCGCCCGTATCGGGTCGAGGCGGGCGCCGTCGAAGGTGTCGTCGTCGAACTGACGGACGTCACCAGGTCCGAGCGCGAGAGGCGCGGCGACCTCCGGACTCGGCAGCGGCTAGACAAGGCGGTCGCCACAAACGGGCGGCTCCTCCGCGCGAACGAGGAGCTGACTGCCCTGGTCGCGGAGCTGCGAGCCGGAAACGAAGCCATGCTCCTGGCCAGCGAGGATGCCCAGGCGACCAGCGAGGAAGCGGAGACGGTCAACGAGGAGTTCCAGGCAACCAACGAAGAGCTCGAGACCCTCAACGAGGAACTGACCGCCAGCGTCGAGGAGCTTCGGGTCGCCAACGAGGACCTTGCCACTAGGACCGACCAGCTCAGCGCCCAGACGATCGTGCTCGAGCAGCAGCGGCTCGGGATAAAGGAGGAGCACGATCGTCTTCGTTCGATCCTGGCCAGCCTCGGAGACGCGGTCGTCGCCGTCGACCACGAGGGCCACATCGTGGCCACGAACGACGCGTACGATCGGCTCTTCGGCAGCGCCGAAACCGAGATGGAACCGGAAGATGCCGCCGGGCTGCCGATGCCTGCCGCCGACCGACCGCAGCAGCGAGCCGCTCGAGGAGAGCGATTCCGCATGGAATTCGCCGTTACCCAGCCCGATGGAACCCGGCGCTGGTTCGAGGCCGTGGCGGAGCCTCTCACCGCCGGCGACCGAACGTGGGGTGGAGTCCTCGCCATCCGCGACCTGTCCGAGCGGACTATGCGGGTCAGCCTGGAGCGGTTGATGGCCGCGGCCGGTCACGAGCTCAAGACCCCGGTTGCCGCCCTCCACGGGTACCTGCAGCTTGTCGAGCGGCATCTCGGCCCGGAGGCGTCGCCGCAGGCGCGCACCTACGCCGACCGGGCGCTCGCGCAAACGAGGCAGGTCGGTGAGCTCATCGAGCGCCTCTTCGACGTGAGCCGCGTCCAGGCCGGCCGCCTCGAGCTGGTGACCGCGCCGATCGATCTCGTGGCCGTTGTGCGCAACGCGGTCGAAGTCGCCGAGACTCTGCCGAAGGCCCAGCCGATCAGAGTCGCACCGGTTCGGGCTCCGATCCTGGTGCTCGGGGACCGCGGCCGTCTGGGGCAGGTCTTCGTCAATCTGCTCGCCAACGCCGTCGAGCACGCGGCGGCATCGCCGCAGATCGACGTGACGATGAGTCGCTCCGGCACATTCGCTGTCGTCGAGGTCTGCGATCACGGGCCGGGGATCGCCGCCGAAGTCATGCCCCAGCTATTCCAGCCGTACACGAGACTGGGACACAAGCCGTCGGCCGGGCTGGGCCTGGGGCTCTACCTCGCGCGTGAAATCGTGACCGCTCACGGTGGAACGATCGAGGCCACCTCTGCCTTCGGTGCGGGCACGACGGTCGTCGTTCGGCTGCCGCTGGCCAATCGAAATGGCGGCAGCCACGCGGCCGCGGCGGTGGGCCGGAAATGATCCGTCTGGCCATCGTCGAGGATCATCCGGCCATCGCCGAGGGGCTCACCGCACTGCTCCGCGGCGAGCCGGACGTGACGGTCGTCGGGACCGCCGGCGACTGCGACGCGGCCGACCGCCTGATCGCGGCGCAAGCGCCGGATATCGTCCTGTGCGACATCCGCCTGTCCGGGACCATGGACGGGCTGGACCTGCTCGCCCGCCACACGCCGGGCCCGGCGTTCATCATGCTGAGCGCCTACTCGTACCCGAGCTACTACGTCGCCGCGGTCGAGCACGGAGCCAGGGGTTACCTCTCCAAGATGGCCGCGATCGGGCAGATCCTCACGGCCGTGCGAACCGTCGCTGCGGGCGGCACGGCCTTCCCCGACGACGTCAAGCGGGCCGTGCGCACCGCGCTCCGCCCGCCGACCCCGCGCGAAGCCCAGATTCTCGCGCTCGTAGCCGAGGGCATCGGCAACGCCGAGATCGCCGAGCGTCTGTCGCTCCGGGTCAAGACCGTCGAAAGCCAGCTGCGGCGGATGTTCGACCGCTACGACGTGACGAGCCGGACGTCGCTGGTGCGAGTGGCCCAGCGGCAAGGCTGGATAGCAGGCGATCGCTAGCCGCAGTTGACCGCGCCACCGGCGCGGCCGAGCTGCGCGTGCGTAGCGGCGCGTCGCCCGCTAGACTTGGCACTCGCGACGGCTCCCAGAGCGCGTTTCGGCAGCAGCCCAAGACTTCGAGGGCATCGCCGCCACGCCGGGGAGTCGAAGCGTCAGGACCGCGTCCGAGGAGCGATTCGCTCCCGCGAGCGCGACGACCGGCCGACATAGCTCAGCGGTAGAGCAGTTGTTTCGTAAACAACAGGTCCTCGGTTCGAATCCGAGTGTCGGCTCCACTCCCCTCCTGCCATTCGATCGGGGAACGCCCTCCGGGGCTTCGGCCTGCGCGCGTCCGTCCTAGCGCTTGGGCGATCCCTTGAGGGACGCCAGCCGCTCCAGGAGCTTCGCCGGCACGGGCCCCGGGGCGCGTTTCTGGCGCGCGAAGCGTTCGAGGATCAGTACCTCAGCCTCGACATTCCCGCGACCGCGATAGATGGCGGCCAGCTCCTCATAGGCTTTCGGCGCGACGGCGACATCCTCGGCGACCGACTCGGCCTCGGTCCCTTCGGCGATGTCGAGAAGCAGTGACACGGCTCCGTCCTCGTCGCCAACCTCCAGCAGCCGCTCGACCTCGACATACCACTCCGGGAAATAGCGCCCCCGGACCGCCCCGGCGCCGGAGATCGTGCCCGGCGCAAGAGGCGCTCTGGCAGCCGCGGTCCCGGGTGCGGGCTTGCTCTCGAGGTCGCGATCTGCCGTAACGGGCTGGGCTGCCGGCGCCTCGCTCGCCAGATTCTCGAAGTCGGGCGGGTCCGGCATCTGCGATGCCATCCTGGCGAAGACGGTTGGATCGGCGCCCTGGGGAAGCTGGTCGAAGAAACGCGCCACTTCTTCCTGGAATGCGGTGGCACGTGCCTGCACGCGGTCAACCTCGAGCTCGCCGGCCGAGCCGCGATCTGCCAGCTGCCGCTCGAGAAGCTCGCGGCGCCTTCCGATCCGCTGCTCGGCCTCCGCGCGAACTCGCTCGATTCTCGGCTTGGAGCGCTCCCGGATCGTGGCGACGTCGGCTTCGGCGGCCTGCTTCATGGCGGCGACTTCATCGGCCGTGTTGGCGCCGAGTGCCTCGACATATGTCTTGGCCTCCGCCCTGGAGCGTTCGATCGACGCCAGCTTCGCCGTCTCCGCGGCGGAACGCATAGCCTCCGCCAGGTCCACCAGGAATCGGTTCGGGCGGCGCGGCGCCGACTCGTCCACGTTGCTCTCCATGGCCCCCGCTGCCGCCGGCCTGCCCGCACGGCGGGGTCCTCAAGTCTCCATTGACCGGCACGCGTTGCTCGGGCGCGTCCATTGCCTCGCGCCTGCAGGAGGTCGCGGTCCGTCGCGTGTTGCCGGGAGCCACGGACGACCATTCGCGATCATGGGGCGGCGATCCATCGCGATCACCACTCCGCAGGTACCAGGAACTGCCGCCCTAACGTACTGCTACATCCAGGGCCACCTGCGTCAGCTGGCAGCCGTGATCCTCGACTGGGGCGATTCGCCGATGGACGCCCCCGAGGCGAATCGGAAGGCCACGGCGGCAACCCCGAGGTCGCAGACGGCGAAGGCGATGATGATCGGCCAGGCCGCCGTGACGCCGAACGCGTCGCCGGCAAGTCCCAGCATAGCCGGGGCTATCAGAATCGCGAGCCCGGACCCGAAGGTCGCTCGCGCGGACGCCTGAAGCTGCGCCGCGCCGGCGCTGTGCATGGCCACCGTGACACCAAGCGGCCACTGGATCGAGACACCGCATCCGCCCACGAACAGCCCCAGGCCGGACAGGATCGGCGTCGGCGAGAGCCACGTCAGCCCGGCTCCGATTATTGCGGCGACCATACCCGCAACCAGGAGCGTGAGGGGCGAGCGGCCCGACCCGGCCCCGGCGCCCGCGACCACTCGGACGACGAGCATGCCGAATACGAACAGGCTGGCAAGCATCGTCGCCTCGGCCGTGGATATGCCGGTCCTGAGGATGACCATCGTGGAGCCCCAGTAGACGAACGAGAACTCCATCGACACGCCGAGGACCAGCAGCAGCCAGGCGATCCAGTACGCCCGCGGAAGGCGGGCCTTCGGCGCGTGCTCCTCGATTGCGCTCCCCGGGTCGCGCGGTCGAAGGGCCGTCAGGGCGACCATCCAGATAAGCGGCGCAATTATCGCTAACCGCCAGGCGTTCCCGAGCGACGCCGCAAGTCCGATCGCCATCGGCGCCCCCGCGGCCGCGAGCATCGTGACGGCGTTGGCCTGGGACAGGAGGATGCGGCTCTGGGCCTGCCCGAACCGGCTCAGCTGGAGGTTGACCTGCGTCACCAGCGTGCCGCCGCCGAGGCCCAGAAGGAACGCGCCGAACAGAGACACGGGCACGACTGGCGCGACGGTGATCAGCACCGCCGCCACGGCGAAGTAGAGGACCGACAGGTCCAGCAACCGACTCGGGCCGATCCTCCGCCCGATGGCGTCCGCCGTCGCGCCTGCGGCCAGGACCCCCACGGCCAGCGCGGATGCATGCAGGCCGGCCTCGAACGCGCTGAGCCGCAGGTCGCTTCGTAGATAGGGCGTGGCGCTGCCGAGCCCGTAGAGCATGTAGCCCCACGTGGCCAGATAGAGGTACGTGGTCCACTTGGCGCGTGGCCGGATCCGCGGCGTGTCGTTCATGAGCTCGCGACTGACTTCGACTGAAGGGCGCGATGGGAGCCCGATCGCCCGGACGGTGGACCCCGGCATTATCCCGCTATTCGCCCAACCGGACCCGAACCGGCGTCCGAGCCCGTACCCAAGGCTTCGGCCGGCGGGACGAAAAGTGTTGCCGGGCGCGGCCGGGCGCCTCTAGGATCAGCGCATGCGACGATGCGGCCCGCTTCCGCTGCTCGTGGCCGGTGCCACCGGCCTGATCCTCGCCGCCTTCGTCGTCGTCCCGGTCGGTCCGCCCGCGGCCGGTGGGGTCGCGCTCGGAGGCGCTTCGAACGTCGACGTCGCGACGGCGGCCGCCTCTTCGAGCTGGCTCGACGGTTCCGGCGCCTCCGACTCGAACCTGTACGGCGCGCTCCCGGCCCAGGGCGGCATCCCGGCGCCCGAGTCGACCCCGCTGCCGGCCGCCGGCCCGCGGGTTCGTTCGAGCCTGGCCACGGCCGTTGGTCCGCAGGCCCGGACGGCGGTCGCGCCGCCGCAGCCGTCGTCCTCGGAGACCGGTCCCGCCCGCGGCCCGAGGGCGCCGTCGATCCCGAGCGGCCCGTCCCTGATGAGCACGCTCCCGTGCCCGATCTTCCCGTCCTCGAACGTGTGGAACAAGGACGTCTCGAGCCTGCCGGTGGCCTCCAACTCGACGGCCATGATCAATGCCATCGGCCTCAACTCCTACCTCCACCCCGACTTCGACACCATCGGCGACGGCATCCCCTACAACGTCGTGGACTCCGGCACGCCCAGGTACACGGTCAGCTTCGACTACGCCGACGAGTCGGATCCGGGTCCCTACCCGATCCCGGCCAACCCCAAGATCGAGGGCGGCTCGGACCGCCACATGCTCCTGCTCGACAAGGGCAAGTGCATGCTGTACGAGCTGTACGCCGTCAGCAAGTCGGGCTCGACGTGGTCCGCCGGTTCGGGCGCGATCTGGAACCTGCGGTCCAACGCCCTGCGACCCGCCGGCTGGACGAGCGCCGACGCAGCCGGGCTGCCGATCCTGCCGGGGCTCGTCCTGTACAGCGAGGTGGCGTCCGGCGTCATCAACCATGCCATCCGTTTCACCGCCTCGTCCACTTGCGGCTACATCTACCCGGCCCGGCACCAGACCGCCGCCCCGTGCCCCAACCTTCCGCCCATGGGGTTGCGAGTCCGCCTCAAGGCCTCCGTCGACATCTCGGGCTTCGGACCGCAGGCCCAGGTCGTGCTGACCGCGCTCAAGCGCTACGGCATGATCCTGGCCGACAACGGCTCTCCCTGGTACATCAGCGGCGAGCCGAACGCCGCCTGGAACGACGACCAGCTCCACAAGCTGCAAACCCTGACCGGCACCGACTTCGAGGTGGTCGACACCAGCGGCCTGGTCAACGGCTGAGCCCTTCTCGCCCCAGCGGCGGGGTGTTGCGCTCGCGCCCCACCCGTACTTTTATGGGAGTGGAGCCGCTTAGGGGTCGCGCTAACCTGCGGTCACAGGTTCCGTGGGCCTGCCAGGCCCGTCACCCCGAGCAGCTGGAGCTCCCGTGCTCGTCCCGTTCATCGGCTACGCCCTGGGTCGCCGCTACATCGGCTACGTCGAGTGCGCCGGCGAGCGCCTCACCGACGTGCTGAATCGCATGGAGTCGGTGGTGGTCCACGAGGCCTACGTCGAGAGCTTCGAAGACGACACGGTCGTAAATCTCGGCGACGGCGAGGTGGACCGCTCGATCCTCTACGCGGTCGAGACGTCGGGCGGCAGGGGCGAGGAAGCCCGTCGGGTGGTAACGGCGCGCCAGAGATTGCGAGTCCAGATCGGCCCGTACACCGCGCTGGGCGTGCTCCACGCCGCTCCCGGCCAGATGCCGTTGCCGTATCTGACTTCGCGCGGCCCGATGATCCCGCTGTCGGACGCCACCCTGGGGTTCACCGCGAGAGGATCTTTGACCCTGAAGGACGTCGGCACCTTGATCGTGAACCGGGACCTGCTGGACTGGGTTCGAGCCAGCGACGAGCAGGCCGCGGCCTTTCCGGGCGTTCCGGTGGTCACCGACTGAGCCCTGCCGCGGCCATTCGACCTGACAAGGCGCGCCTGCGCCGGCCCGACCTCACAGCCCGAGCGGAACCCCGAGCTCCTCGGCGCCGCGCAGCAGCTGATCCGGGGGAACCGGCCGGGCGAAGCCCTTGTCCTTCATCTTCTTGACGACGGCGCGCGGGTCCACTTCGTCCAGGCTCCGGTTCGGCCGCCCATGGATGCCTCCTTGCCCGGAGCGTAACATCGACGCCGGGCTGCCGGCACAGATCGGCGCCGTCGAACCGCCATCCCGAAAGGGAACCTCGATGAGCCGCTTGCGCGTGGCGCTGGTCCAGCTGGCAGCCGATCAGGACGTATCGGCGAACGTCGAGCGGGCGACCGCGCTCGTCCGCCAGGCAGGCGAGATGCGGCCGCAGCTGATCGCGCTGCCGGAGATGTTCCTGTACCGCGGCCCGGCAGCGGGCCTCCGGGAATCGGCGGCTGAGCTGCCCGGTCCTTCGACCGCCCCCTTTGCCGACCTGGCCCGCGCCCTCGACGCATGGATCCTGCTCGGCAGCCTGGCCGAGAGATCGCCCGATCCGCAGCGGCCGTACAACACTTCGGTCTTGCTCGACCCGTCCGGCCAGATCAGCGCGACCTACCGAAAGCGGCGCCTGTTCGACGTCTCGATCGACGGCGGCCCATCCGACCGCGAGTCGGCGCGCACGACGCCCGGAGAGCGGAGCGTCGTGGCCCTGATCCAGGGCGTCGCCCGGGAAGCGGACGTGCGCATCGGCTTGAGCGTCTGCTTCGATCTCCGCTTTCCGGAGCTCTATCGCGAGATGACCGCGGCGGGAGCTGTCGTCCTCGCGGTCCCGTCGAACTTCACCGAAGCCACGGGGCGCGACCATTGGGAGGTGCTCCTGCGCGCCAGGGCGATCGAGAACGGCGCCTTCGTCATCGCGCCGGCGCAATGCGGCATCGGCGGCGGAGTCCCGACCCACGGTCGCAGCATGATCGTAGATCCGTGGGGGACCGTGATCGCCCAGGCGCCCGATGGCCCGGGCGTGTTCGCGGCGGACCTGGACATGGACCGCGTGCGCCAGATAAGGAGGCAGCTCCCGACGCAGCCGCCCCGCTGAGGACCGCCCGGCTGATCGCGGCCGAACGCCTCAGGCGGCGCCCGACCTCTGGTGCAGAAGCATGTCAGAGTCGCTCGTGTCGGCCTGCGAGCCCTCCCCGGCAGGAGCTGCGGGCTCGTCCAGCAGCGTGATCAGCTGCTCACGGTTGACCAGCGCGAACGGGAAGCGGCTGACCAGGGCCGGATCGCTCGTCCAGCGCATCGTCAATTCCGTGATCGGGATGAAGTGCGGGTCGGGGGATTCGAGGAACTGCTTCATGGAGCCGTAGGCGTGGACGTGGAGGTTGCCGCGCAGGCTGTAGCCGGGCGTCACGATCGTGGCCTTGCGCCGTTCCTTCTGAACGACCGGGGCGCCGGGGCGAGTCGCGGCCACGACGTTGAGCTCGGCAACCATGACGATCTGGTTCAGGCGGACCCAGAGCGTGCCCTTCTGACGTTCGGGATCGGGCAGGTTGCCGTGGCCCAGATGGGCCAGGGACGCTTCCTGGACTCGGATGAATCCCTGCTGCATGTTCAGCCAGTCGCTGAGGCGGGGAAACTGGCCGGTGCAGATGCGGCCCGAGATCTGGAAACCGTCGCCGAAGATCTCGACGTCGGCGATCGGCCCGACTTCGCCGTCGTCCGACGTCGCCCGCCAGTGATCCTCAGGCTGCGTCAGCGGTGCGCCGAGGGTGCCCCAGACGGGGTCGAAGCCGGACGTCGGCCCGAACGCGCCGTCGTCGCGACCGGATCGGGGGTCGCCGAGTCGGATGAATTGGGCACCTTCGCGGGCCGCGGAGCCAGGACCGAACTCGACGTCGCGCTCAGGCGCGTCGCCCGGTCGAAAGCCTCCGAACAAGCCCGGTCTGCCGCTCATTTGCCTTTCTCGCGTGACGCCAGGTAGATGCAGCTGGAGCATCTGGTCTAGGTTTCGGCATGCCGCCGCGGAATTTGAGCAGATGCCCGGCCATCGATGCGGGCCCTGCCAGAACGCCCGGTGCCGGCATCGTGTCTACGCCGTGCATTCTGGAAGCGCGAGGCCGTGGCGAACATTCCCCGGCAGTGGCCGTTCAGCGACCGTACCCGGCGCTACTGCGGATGGCGGACCGCCTTCGGAAGCCCCGTTGACGGCGGGCACATGCTCCGGTGCCGGCAAGCACCGCGCCGCGGCGCCGGCCGACGCCTCTCAGCCCTCGTCGCCGGGCGGCTCGCCCGGCAAGGAGAGCGTGAAGGCCGCGCCCGCGGCCGTCCCGGCCGGTTCGAGCCACAGGTCGCCGGCCATCGCCCGCAGCAGCTGGCGCGAGACGTACAGCCCGAGCCCCGTGCCGTCGCCGCTGGGTTGAGTCGCCCCCCGCGTGAAGCGGGTGAACAGGCGCTCGCGATCCGCTTCGGATACGCCGGGCCCGTCGTCGGCGATCGTGACCCGGATCAGGTCGAGCCCGTCGTCGGCGCCGACCGTCACCGTCACCGTCCCGTCGCGCCGGCCGTATTTCACGGCGTTGTCAAGCAATGCCCACAGGACCTGGTCCAGCTGATCCGGGTCCGCCACCGCCAGCCAGCCGCGGGCGTCGTCCCTCAATTCGAAGGTGACACCGGTCGCGTTCAGGGCCTCCCAGGCGCGCCGGACGCGCGGTCCGATGGCGATAACCTCGGGCTCCGCACGCAGCACCCCGGCCTCGAGACGCGTGACCGTGAGCAGCTGGCGGACGAGGCGGGCGAGGCGGCCCGATTGCTCGGCGACGATCGCCAGCCGCCGATCCGTCTCGGGGTCCGTCGTCGCCGTCCGGAGCTGGTCCACGTACGCGCGGATGCTCGTCAACGGCGTCTGGAGGTTGTGGCTGACGCCGCGCAGGAACTCGTCCTTGGCGGCGTCGAGCTCGCGCAGCTGGGCGTTCTGGCTCTCGATCCGGCCGAACAGCTCGGCGTTGCGTAGAGCCACGCCGACCTCGCTGGCGAAGAGTTCGAGGAGATCCTGATCGGCCCGCTCCCAGCTGCGGGTCGCGGACACGTGGCCGGTCAGCACGCCGAGCGTCTCGGCGCCGGCGCGGATCTCGGCCCGGACCGGGCACGGATCGCCCGGGATCCGCTCTTCGAACGCGACGTCTGCGGCGTTGCCGAGCGTCGCCCGGCAGTCGATCAGCCCATAGATCTGGCGGGCGTCGCGTTCGGCCTGGGCCACCAGCGGAGCCACTCCCTGGCTCGGGGCGTAGGCGGCGATGGCGGTCAGAAGGGCGGCCAGCTCGGCGTTGCGGCGCTGACCGTCGGCGGCGATGCGGTTGTGGCTCTCGGCCAGGCGGGCCAACTCGTCGTCGCCGGTGAGATAGATCGGCGGGCTGGACTCGCCGGCCGCGACACGCTCGACGGCCGTCGTGATGCGGCGCAGCGGCGCGGTCAGCCGCCCGACCAGGACCGCCGCCGCGAGCAGTCCGAAGAAGCCGGCGCCGGCGATCACGAGGGCGAGCAGACTCGTGACGGCCCGCTCGTTGCTTTCCCAGCCGGCCGCGATGACGACGATTCCGAAGACGGCGAGGGGCAGGACGGCCGTGACCAGTAGTCCGATCGTCAGCAGGACGCGAAACGGAACGTCGAGACTTCCATGCCTGGCGCGGCCCTGGTCCTCGGGCGGTCGGTCCGGTTCGGTCGCCGAGTCCTCAGGCGTCATCACGGCTCGCGACCAGGCGATAGCCGACGCCCCGAACGGTCAGCAGGTGAACCGGCTTGCCGGCGTCGACCTCCACTTTCTGGCGCAGCCGGCGTATCGAAACCCAGACGTAGGAAGGATCGGCGTCCTCGGTATCGGCCCAGCCTCTTGCCAGGAGGGTCTCGGTCGTGACGATCTCGCCGAGATTGGCCGCCAGGGTTTGCAGCAGCCGCGATTCGGTCGGGGTCAGCTGGACTTCCGTGCCGGCGACCGTCGCGGCGCGACGGTGCAGGTCGAGCGTCAGGTTCGGGCCGAGCCTCATCGACTGGCGCGGAATCCGGTCGCCCAACCGTCGCAGCACGCGCTGGATCCGGGCTCGCAGCTCGGGGTAGTGGTAGGGCTTGGCGACGTAGTCCTCGGCGACCTCGTCGAGCAGTCGGGCCTTGCTGTCGGCCGTGTCGATGGCCGACAGGACGATGATCGGCAGGTCCGCTTCGGCCTTGATCCGCCGCGCCAGGGCCAGGCCGTCGATGCGCGGCATCATCAGGTCGAGGAGGATCAGGTCCGGCCAGCCGGCCTCGAGGCGGCGCAGCGCTTCCTGGCCGTCGCGCGCGGTCGCCACGTCGTAGCCGTCGTCGCGAAGCTGCTCGGCCAGGACGACGAGCAGGTTCACGTCGTCGTCGACGAGCAGGATCCGTCTGGGTCTGTGCTCGATCATTCGCGCTTCGTGCCTCCCCGCCTGAGCGCCGGTCTCGTTGCGGCGAGTATAGGTGCGGGCGTAGCGCGGCGACGGGAGCGCGCGGCCGGCGGAGGGAGCCGGGATGGAGCGGCGGGGCGGGGTTTCGGCCGCTCTTGCGTTCGGGCTGCTCGCGCCGGTCGGGGTGCGACCGCCAGTGCCCTACTCCGCCTTCGGGTCGAAGTAGCGGCAGCGCGGCGCGAGCGGGCAGTGCTCGCAGTCGGGGCGCTGGGCGTGGCACGTCCGGCGGCCGTGGGTTATCAGAGAGACGTGAGCTTCGTACATCCGCTCGGGCGCCAGCATGGCCTGGTATATCTCGTGGGCCTCGTCCGGATCCGCCGTTGGCGGCACCAGGCCGATGCGCTGGCTGACGCGGAGAACGTGCCGATCGACGGGCATCAGCGGCGTGCCAAAGCTGAACAGCAGAACCACCGAGGCCGTCTTCTTGCCGATCCCCGGGATGGCGGCCAGCCAGTCGCGGGCCTCGGTCGGCGGCTTCGCGGCCAGGAACTGGAGCGAGTAGTCGCCGCCGCCGGCGCGCAGCGCGCTCAGGGCGGCCGGGATGCGGGGCGCCTTCTGATTGGCCATGCCGCCGGGCCGGATGACGTCGGTCAGCTCGGCCAGCGGCGCGGCTTCCACGGCCGACCAATCGGGCGCAGGTAGATCGGGCAGCCCGCGGCCGCCCCAGCCCGGCAGCTCGCGCGGCTCGGCGGAGGCGTGCGTCAGCGGCGGCGTCGAAGGGTAGGCGTTCCGGAGGCTCTCGAAGGCGACCTCGGCGTTGGTGTCGGCGCTGTTCGCGGACAGGATCGTCAGGACCAGCTCGCTGACGGGATCGAGACGGGGCGCCCATTCCGGCCGCCCGTTGGCTTCGGCGAGGCGTCCGAGGACGAAGTCGACGAGACCCGGGCGCCTGGCATCGAGCCGGCGCGCCCAGGCTCTCGCGGCCTGCTCGGGCCCGGGCTTGCGGCGGCGCGAGGCCGGCTTCGGCTTCGGCCTCGACTTCGCGGGCACGGCCGACTTCGCGGGCACGGCCGACTCGACCGGCGCGACCGACTTCGCGGGCACGGTCGGCTTCGTGGCACTCGGCCGAGTCCTGGGGCTCACGCCGGCAGACCCTGGCGGTCGGCGACCAGGGCGCCGACGGTCACGAGCCGGGCCAGTCTCTCCCCGGCCAGAGTGACCAGCGGCGCCGCCTTCGCCATCGCCTCGCGCAGCGCCATCGGCCGATCGACCACCGGCACGGCAGCGCAGCCCAGGCCCGCCAGAACCGCCGCGCCCTCCGCGGTGACCCCGCCGCCCACGGCCAGGCACGGCACACCGGCCGCCGCCGCACGCCGCGCGACGCCCAGAGCCGTCTTGCCGAAGGCGGTCTGGGCGTCGACCTGACCCTCGCCCGTGATGACCAGGTCCGCCGCCGCCAGGCGCGCGTCGAAGCCCGTCTCCTGCATCACCAGCTCCACGCCGGGGATCAGTTCGAACGAGCGGAGCCGGGGAGCCAGGCACATCAGCCCGAAGCTCGTACCGCCCGCGGCGCCTGCGCCGGGCTTGTCGCGCGCCTGCACGCCGGAAACCGCCTCGAGCAGATCCGCGTAGTGGGCGAGCCAGGCCTCCAGATGTGCGATGTCGTCCGGCCAGGCCCCCTTCTGGAGCGAGTAGACAGCCGCCGCTCCGCGCTCCCCGAGGAGCGGGTTGGTCACGTCGCACGCCACTCGAAGCTCCAGCTCCGACAGGCGGACGTCCAGACTCGCGAAGTCCATGGCCGCGAGATCGGGGATCGGGCCGGGCAGCGGCTCCGGCGAGCCGCCGCGGTACCAGACTCCGAGCGCGCCCAGCAGCCCCGAGCCGCCGTCGGTGGTGGCGCTGCCGCCGACGCCCATGACCACGTGCCGGACGCCCGAGTCGAGGACCGCCCGCAGGATCTCGCCCGCGCCTTCGGTCGTGGCCGCGAGCGGGGCGCGCGGCTCGTCCGGCGGCAGGCGCGACAGGCCGGACGCCTCCGCCAGCTCTACCGCCGCGCGGTCACCGTCGAGCGAGCGCAGCCAGCGGGCGGTCAGCGGCCGGCCCAGGGCATCGTGGGACGGGCAATCCTGCCACTCCCAGCCGCCGCTCGCGGCAATCGCCTCGAGCGTGCCCTCTCCACCGTCGGCGAGCGGAGCGAGGGTCAACTCGTCGTCGGGGCGGGCCCGGGACCAGCCGGAAGCCAGGGCCCGCGCCACCTCCACGGAGGTCAGCGAACCCTTGAACGAATCGGGGGCCACCAGAACCCGCAGCCGTCGAGCCACCGCGCCGCTCATCGGACCTCGGCCGCCACGATCGCCACGATCGCCGCAACCTCCGCGGCCGACTGGGGCGCGCCGGCGGCGGCGGGCCCCAGGGCGGCCAGACGCCGCTTCTCCAGGTATTCGGGGATGCGTATCATCGGCGGCCGCTCGTGGTCGGCCAGCTCCATGACCTCCAACCCGAGCTCGCCGGCGCCCCAGCGCGGCAACTTCATCGTCGAACCCAGCTCCGCGAACAGACTCGCCTTGTGCTTCTCCGCGACCCTCTTCATCACCGCCTGGAGGATGACGAAGCTCATCTGCGAGAGGCCCTCCAGCTCCTGGTTGCGGTGGACGCGCCGCTCCAGGTCGACCTGACCCAGGCCCTCCAGCCCGACCAGGTTGGCAACGTCGATGAGATGCCCGATCTCGACCGCATAGCTCGTGAAGAAGGGGATCGTCTCGAGCAGGCTCCGACGGCCCGCATACTCGCCCGCCAGCGGCTGGATCAGGCCCGAAAGCTCCGGGTAGAAGAGGTTGATGAGCGGCCTGGCCACGAGCTCGGTGACCCGTCCGCCGCCGCCCTCCTTTAGCACTCCGCCCTCGACGATCGGTCGGCGGTAGTAGCCCTTCACGTACTGGATTCTCTCCTCGGCGATGAGCGGGCCGAGGGTGCCGTAGACCATCCGAGGATGCCAGTTGCGCACGTCCGAATCGGCCCAGACGACGATGTCGCCCGAGGTCTCGTAGAGGCTCTTCCAGAGCGCTTCGCCCTTGCCGCTGTAGCTGCCGTAGCGGGTCAGCACCTGAGAGTGGATGGCGACGCGGGCGCCTTCCGCGGCGGCTATCTCCCGCGTCTGATCGTCCGAGTCGGAGTCCATGACCAGCAGCTCGTCGATCAGCGGGTGGCGCTCCATCAGGTCTCGCCGCGCCCGCCTGACGATGGCCCCGATCGTCTCGGCCTCGTTGAGGGCGGGTAGAACCAGACTGACGGTCAGTCCCGCCTGCTCCTTGAGGTGGACCAGCCGATCCAGGTCGGCGAACTCGCGGTGGTGGAAGTTGGACTCGCCGAACCAGCGCTCGACCCGGAGCGGCACGGCGCGGAAGTCGTTGGCGGCCTTCTCGGCGGCGGCCAGCGTCTCGGCCCGCTTCTCGAGCTGATCGAAGGTGGCCGCGCCGATCGCCTCGCCCGTCTTGACGACGATGACCGTCCTGGCCGATCGCGTCGCGACCGCCTCTGGCAGGGCCCCGAACAGGAAGGTCCGGCCTTCATCGGTGGCCGGCGCGGCCGAGGCGCCCATCACGACCACGTCCGATCCCTCGGCCTCGTGGAGGATGGCGTTGCGGAAGTTGGGCGCCTCCAGAACCCTCTTCCCGACGTGGCCGTCGGCATGCTGGCGAATGAAATGTGCCAGGGCCTTCTCGGCCTGGGCCTTTAGCCCGGGCGTGATGCCGGCGGGAACCAGATGCAGCACCTCCACGGCGCCGCCCCCGCGAGCCAGGGCGTCGGCGAATTGGAGGGCCAGCTCGGCGTGCGGGCCGCCCCGGATCGGCACGAGAATCCGCCCCAGCCTCATCGGCGCGCCCTGCTTTACGACGGCGATGTCGCACGGCGCGTCCCGGACGACCTCGTCGATCGTGGAGCTGAAGACGGGCGGTTCCGCGCCCGGCCTGGGAACCGAGGGCTTGCCGCCCCAGCCGAACACGATCAGCTGAGCGTCGAGCTCGGTCGCGGCCTCGATCACGCCTTCCGCGGCGCGGCGGCCGATGCGGACGACGGTATGGACCGTCACTCCCTCCGGCGCGTAGTCCAGGACCCGCTGCAGCAGGCGGCGGGCCTGCCGGGCCCTGGTCGCGCCCTCGCTCAGAGGCGTCCCTTCGGGCACCTCGACGATCCCGAGCACTGTCAGGCTGCCGTTCTTGCGGTCGAGCAACGCCGCACCGATCCGGACCAGTTCCTCGGCGGTCAGCGGGTTGGCGACGGGAATCAGGACTCGAGATGGAAGCGGCGGGCGGGTCATCGGGCCGCCGCCTTTCGATTGGTTCGGCCGGCGGCGGCCGCTTCGGTCCAGCGCTCGACGAGGTACGGCTTGAGCAGCTCGAACTCCCGGGCCTGGCGCTCGACGCGCTCCTCCGCCTGCTCGGTGGAGAGTCGCCGGTTCTCGATCACGAACTGTCCGACGCGCCCGAAATAGATAGGCACGAAGGCCGCCACCAGTCGCTCGGTCGGCATCCGGCCGAAGCTCGACGACACCAGCAGATCGTAGAAGACGCGGGCCCACAGGTCGTCCGGGAAGGAGAACCCGGACACGAGGTCCGAAAGCTCGTCGGTGGACGGCATGCCGGCGCCGCCCGCGGCCGCCTGGCCCTCCGCGACCAGGCCGAGCTTGCGGTTCGCGGCTTCCGCCATCGACCCGGCTTCCTGCGCCAGCTCCAGGACGCTCTTGTAGTTCTCTGGAGAGAGCATCGCCCGCCACGTGTCGGCGAGCGTGAGCGACCCGGAGTGGAACTGGCTGAGCAGCCGCAGCGTGTTGACCTCCAGGGGCGCCGGATCGGCATACCGCTCGAAGCCGTAGGCGGGCACGTCGTGGCTGCCGGATATCTCGAGCCAGCGGTTGGCGTTGTCCTTCGCCATGCCGAGCAGCGTTCCGACGACCTGCCGGAACATCGGGCCGAGGTCCGACCCGGGGTCCTTGGGATCGTGGATCTTCGCGCCGAGGCGGCTCTGGCAGACGGCGAAGCCGCCGGTGAGGGCGGTCGTCGTCATCCAGATGTCGATGCCGAAGCGCGACACGTCGGGCGTCCAGGTGTCCTGGGCAAGATAGTCGCGGATCAGGTCGCCGCTGACGCCGAAGTCGCCCCCGATCGGCTGGCGGATGCGATGGCCGTACAGCGCCCGCGTCACCGGATAGGTGACGGTGTTGGTGATCGTGCCGTCGTACTTGTGACGCGAATACAGCGGCGCGACGAAGTCGTAGCCGCCCTTGAGAATCGGGCCGGCCAGCAGCTCGATCCATTCTGGAACGATCGAGCGCAGGTCCGAGTCGACGACCACCAGGGCTCCGACATCGAGCGCGGCCGCCATCTCGAAGATGGTCCGCAGGGCGGCGCCCTTGCCGCCCACGCCGTCGACGTCGGGATAGGTCAGGCTGACCCGATCGAGCCGATTCTTGGGGTGGACGAGCAGGATCTGCTCGACGTAGCCGGGCGGCTCGGTCTCCACGACGACGCGCTGAGTCCCGTCCGGGGAGCCCGCGTCTGCGTTCACCAGAACGGGCCGCAGATCCGGGAAGTACTGGACCAGACCGGCATGGGCGGCGCGAACCACGTGGCCGATCGTGGCCGCGTTCCGATAGCTCGGGATGCCGACCATGATGTCGGCGCTGCCGAGTCTCGCGATCTCATCCCGAATTGCGGGCGTCAGCACACTTGCGGGCATCGGGTGCACCGTACCACGCCGCTCGGCCAAGCGGCGCTCCAGACCACAAACCGCGTCGCGGCGTGACCGCTACGAGGCGTTCAGTGGGGTCGGATCGGCACCACGACCCAGTCGCTCGGCTCGCCGGCCGCACGGTAGCGCCCGTTGGCGGGTTTGTAGACCAGCTCTCGAAAGCCCTGCGCATGCCACGTCATGGCCAGCGAGCCGACGGGCGAGCGAACATACGGGGTGATTCGAACCACGGCGTTGGCCTTGAGGGCGGTCTCGAGGAGGCGCTTGCGCTCGAGCAGGGGCAGGTCGATCAGGCTCTGTCCGTCGATCAGCAGCAGATCCACCGCCACGAACGCGATCGGGCGCTCCGGGTCCAGCTGGGGCCGGGGATCGGACTGGTGGCGACGAATGCCAACCACGAACTGCTGGAGCACCTGGCTCGGCGTCGGCGTGCTGACCAGATCCGTGCCGACGGTGCCGGTGATCTGGGTCGGCTCGACCGTGAGGTACCCATCCAGGACGAGCTCGTCCGCGTCCGCGGCCGACGCTATCGCCTGCGCAAGTTCGGCGAATTCGGCCGTGGAATCGGCGCCATCTTCGTCGAACACGGTGGCCGCGGGGCTACCTTCCGGCGCCGGCCCTACGCGGACGATGACCCGCACTCCGCCCCAATTCGGCTCGATGATCGGATCCTTGATCGAGTGATTGCCCTTGCGCCCGACGATCTGGGGGCGCCAATCGGCGGGGTCGATCGCGCGCGGTGCTACGGCCTGGCGTTTGAGTAGCGGCATGAGCCGATTCTAGACCCGGACGGACGATCTCGACACCCGCCGTCTCCGGCGGACCCGGGGGCCGCCCGGCGCTACTTCTGGTAGCCCGATTGGTGCTCCTGTCGCCATGCCCAGGCCGACCCGATGATCTGCTCCAGAGTGCCCCGGCTGGCGTTCCAACCCAGCTTCTCGTGCGCCGTCTGAGGGCTGGCTACGAGGATCGGCGGATCGCCCGGCCGGCGCGGGCCCATCTTGACGGTTATCGACCGGCCGGTTACGGCCTCCGCGGCGGCGACCACCTGGCGGTTGGTGAAGCCGGTGCCGCTCCCGAGGTTGCAGATCAACGGCTCGCACGGCCCCGAGGCCGGGCCGGTCCGCGCGTCGGAGGAGGCCGTCGCCTCGAGGGCTAGCAGGTGCGCCCGGGCCAGATCCTCGACGTGGATGTAGTCGCGGACGCACGTCCCGTCGAGCGTGGGGTAGTCGTCGCCAAAGAGTGTCAACTCACGCCCCGCCACCGCTGCCTGGAGCACGCATGGGATGAGATGCGTCTCCGGGTTGTGCCCCTCTCCGTAGGCGTGGCTCGCCCCGGCCGCGTTGAAGTAGCGCAGGATCACGCTCCGCAGGCCGTAGCCGTGGCCGTACCAGCGAATGGCGCCCTCGACGGAGCGCTTGGTCTCGCCGTAGGCGTTGATCGGGCGGATCGGGTCCGTCTCGACTATGGGCGTCCGGTCGGGCATGCCGTACGTTGCCGCGGTGGAGCTGAAGACGATCCGCAGCACGCCGGTCGTGCGCATGGCCTCCAGGAGGGCGATGCCGCCGGCCACGTTCTCGCGGAAGTACTTGGCCGGATCCGTCATGGACTCGCCCACGACCGACTTGGCGGCGCAATGAAGGACGGCTTCGATGCGATATCGCTCCAGCAGCGCGGCCACGGCGGGAGTGTCGCCGTAGCTGCCGACCTCGAGTCTCGCGGCGGGCGAAACCGCGTCGCGGTACCCGGTCGAGAGATCGTCGAGCACTGTCACCTCGTGGCCCGCGGCAACGAGCGCCTCGACCGAAACCGAACCGATGTACCCGGCACCGCCGGTGACGAGAATGCGCATTCAGTCTCCTCTGAACCTTCGCAAGAACCCTTTTCGGCGAGGCTCCGTTGTCGCCGGCGATCCAGAATCGGAGAGCTCCGGGCCCGCGGCCGCGGGCTCCTCCGGATCGCCGCTCCGGGTCGTATTCTCCGGGTTTGGCGGCGAGTTCGTCGAGTCGCCCGCAGTCCGGGCCATCTCGCCGGATCGGCCCTGCCCGTCGCTCTCGCCGCCCAGGACGAGGGCCACGGCCTCGCGCAGCGCCGCTGCCTCCGCGTCCTCCTCCGAGGGTTCCTCGCCCGTCGCCGGCGCCGGAGTCCGGGAGCCCGTCCGGCGGGCGGTTTCCGGTTCGGCCGGCGTCGATTCGGCCGGAGCCGGACCGGCGGCGACGGGCTCGTCCGCCCGGGGCGTCGCTTCCGTCGGGCCCGCCCCGCCGTCTCCGGCCGCGGCCACCACGCCGGCCTCGGGCTCGGCCGCGGCTTCCTGCTCGCCGGACTCGACCATGTGGGCCCGCAGCTCCGCCGCTCGCAGCTCGGCCTCGAGGGCATCGAGGTCGATCCTGTGGGTCGGCGCCGGGCCCAGCTCTTCGGACGCCACCAGCTCGGCAACTCCAAAGACGTCGTCGTCGATTCGGGCCGCTTCCCTCTCGTCCACCGCGTTGAGCTCGGCCGACTCCAGCTCGGCGGACGGAAGCTCGGCCGCGTCGTTGCCGGCGACGTCGTTGTCGCCCGCGCCGTGGCCGGCGGCGTTGTCGCCCGCAGGCGCCTCGGTCCCGGCCGCGGTCGCCTCAATGCCGGCGGCACGCAACTCGGCTGCCTTCACTTCGGCGGCGTGCAGTTCGGCCGCTCCGAGTTCGGCCGCTTCGAGCCTGGCCGCATCCGCCATGAGCTTGACTCTAATGGCGACGCTCTCGTCTTCGCCCCTCGCGACAGCCGCGCCGAACGTCGCCTCGGCCAGCTCGGCGGCCGCAAGCCGGGCCGCGTCTGGCACGAGCGCGATGCGCATCGCGATGCTCTCTTCCTGGCCGGTGGCCTCGATCCCGCCGAGAGCGTCCCCCACTTTGTCCTTGGACCGGCTCGGCGGCCGGGCGAGGTGCGCTTCGATGACCACGTCGTCGGTCTCGTCGACCGCCTCGATCGCCGCCGCCGACTCCGCGGCGGCGAACGGGTCCTCCGTGCGCGGCCGCGGCCGCCGTTCGCCGGGCAACAGATTGCGCCGAGCCCGGTCCCCGAGCGCCTGGTGGGCCTTCGGCCGCGGCGGCGTTTGCGGCCGTCGCGCCGCCTCGGACGGGGCGGCGGAACTCGCCGCCTGCGCCGCGGCAGCCAGCTCCGCTGCGGCCGCCGCCTCGGCCGTGGCCCGTCGGCCGGCCTGGCGCCGTTCGGCCAGGGACGCGGCCTCGAATCCCGCGGGCGGTCCGGCGTCATCCATGTCGTCGAGGTCCAGCTCCTCGGCTCCGCTCTCCGGGGCCGGCCCGCCGGTCACCGGCTGTCCCGCACGCCCCCGACCGAGAGCCTCGAGGCTTTCTGCGGCCAGCCTCGGAAAGTCGGGCAGGTCAGAGTTGGGTGGTGCAGGCGCGCCGCCCTTGAGTGTCTCGAGGATGTTCCTCGCCGCGACCATCTCGGGGTCCATGGTGAGGGCCTGGTCGGCGAACGTTCGGGCCAGACGGTGATCGCCGCGCTCCATGGAGACGCGGGCCAGGCCCACGACCGCGATGGCGTTCGTGGGGTCCAGTTCGATGAGTTGCCAGTACGACCGCTCGGCCTGGTCGAGGGCTCCGCTCTCCAGGGCCATGTCGGCGTGCAACAGCACTTCGAACATCAGCTCGCCTCGTTCATGCGACCCGACGGCGGGTCGACCGGCTCGCCGCCGCCGGAGCCACCGACCGACGCACGGGCAAGCTCCAGCAGGATCGCACGATCGTTGAGCGCCGGCTCGGCGATAACTCGCTCCGTGAGCTCGTCGAGGATCCGGCCGAGCGCCGGACCCGGCGACATTCCAAGCTCCGACCTGAGGTCGTTGCCGTCGACGGCCAGCTGGCTCCGCCCCAGCACGACGTGCGCCGCCAGCTCGTCGCGCACGCGCAGCTCGAGCTCGGGCAGGAGTCCGGCATCGGCGGAAAGCCCGCTGCCCACGTTGTCGGCCGCCCGCAACGCGAGCAGATCCTCTATCGAGCCCGGGCCGACCTTTCGAATGAAGCGCCTGACGGCGGCGTCGGTCCAGTTCCGCTCGTAGGAGAACATGTGGTTGCGGACCAGGTGCGCCACTCGCTCCTGGAGCGCTCGGGGCGCGTGAAGAGTCGAGAGGTACTCGCGGGCCATCGTGGCGCCGGCGGCCTCATGGCCGTGGAAATGCCCGTCGGCCAGAGTGTCCGGTTTGCCGATGTCGTGCAGGAGTGCCGCCAGCCGGACGAGGGTGCGATCCGGCGCGGCGTCGACCGTCCTGAGCGTGTGGTCCCACAGGTCTTCGCCTGCCACCTTGTTCTGGGCAAGTCCGATCTGGCGGGCGAGGTCGGGGGCGACGACGGCCAGAAGACCGCTTTCCGCCATGAGGCGCAGGCCGACGCTCGGGCGTGGGGATGCAAGGAGCTTGAGCAGCTCGGCGGCGATCCGCTCGCCCGAAAGATGATCCGCCAGGCCCGCGTTTCGGCCTATCGAGGCCAGCGTTCCGGCCTCAACCTCGAAATCGAGGGTGGCCGCCAGGCGAACCGCACGAACCATCCGCAGGGCGTCTTCGCGGAATCTCCGGTCCGGGTCGCCGACGGCTCGGAGCAGGCGCAGCGAGAGGTCGGCGCGACCTCCGTGCGGGTCGACGAAGAGCGGCGGCTCGTCCGGCCGCCCGCCCCAGGCCATGGCGTTGATCGTGAAGTCGCGGCGGGCGAGATCCTCGTCGATCGATTCGCCGAACTCGACGCTGTCGGGGTGGCGGTGGTCGGAATACGAGACGTCGCGGCGGAACGCGGTGATCTCGTACTGAGCGGCGGCGTGCCTCACGACCACGGTCCCAAACCGGTTCTCGTACAAGGACCGCGGGAACAGGCTCTGGATCCTGTCCGGCGAGGCGTCCGTGGTCAGGTCCCAGTCCGCGGGTTCGCGGCCCAGCAGCGCGTCGCGCAGACATCCGCCCACGACATACGCGGCGTGACCGCCGCCCCGGAGAGTGGCCAGCAAGTCCAGGACGGGCGGCGGAATCTCCACCGCCGGCCCTCGCGCCCCCGCCCCAGCGGCCCCGAGATCAGTGGCCAAGGAAGAGGTACGAGCGCCAGCTCCCGTTTCGGTCGTCGCGAAGGTATGGCGTGAAGAGCGAGTAGACGTCACAGCGTGGCTCGATCGGGCGGCGGGCCAGTCGGAGCTTGGCCTCGTCGAGAAGTTTGCCACCCTTGCGATGGTTGCACGACTTGCAGGCCGTGACGAGGTTGTCCCACGTGTGCGACCCGCCGCGGTGACGGGGCACGACGTGGTCCAGCGTCAGGTCGCCGCTCTGGCGGCCGCAGTACTGGCACGTGTAGGAGTCGCGCGCGAAGATCTCGCGCCGAGTCAGCTTGACCCGCGGCCGCGGCCGCTTGATCTGCTGCTGCAGGCGGATCACGGCGGGCGCGCGGTAGTCCGCCCGCGGCGTCCGGATCACCTGGTGGTCGTACTCGAGCACTTCGGCCCGCTCACCGAACACCAGCCGGAAGGCGCGCGGCAGGTTGCACACGTTCAGTGGCTCGTAGTTCTGGTTGAGGACTAGTACCACGCCCTCCATGCTCGCATCGTACCAGAGCATGGTCATGGACCGGGCCGCCCAGGCCCGCGCCCCCGATCTCGGACTGCGACCTCGAAAAGGAAGTGGCCCCCGGTGCCGGGGGCCACTTCCTTCGTGCGTCAGCCTTGTCTCAGATCAAGTGGACCGGGTTGCCACGGATCGAGACTTCCCATGTCGTGGTGTCGTTGGCGCCGTTGACCGTGTACTTGATCTTCCACCAGCCGTTGTCTGCTAATCCGCTGGCGCCGTAGCTCGTGGGTAACGTGACCATTATGGAAACCCAGCTGTTGTTGTAGAGGCTTCCGCCGCTGGTCGCGTTCTCCCCGCAGCCGCTGGGCGCCGACCCGGCGCCCGCCGAAGTCTGAATACAGTTCGTGTTGCTGTTGCTGCGGCCGTTGTCGGCCGTATAACTGAAGTTGGTGAACTGCCAGCCGGTCGGAGTGTCGATCTCGACCTGCATCCACGCTCCGAGGCTTGTGTCACCCGGGTCGAACAGGTCGATCTCGACGGTCTTGCCGGCGCCGGCGGTCCGGTCGATCTGGGCCAGGTAGAACTCCTGCGAACCGGAGTCGACGTTGGCGTAGGTCACCATCGAACCGCTGCCGTTGATCGTCGACCCTGCGCCGGAGACGGCGATCGAGAACATGTTCTCGAATGCCTGGGTGCGGTTGGCGCTGGGGCTGGCTGGGTCGGTGGTGGTGATCTGGAGGGAATAGGTCTCGCCGGCGGACACGGCGCCGAGGGTCACCCAGGCGTTGTGAGCGGCGTCATGTTGGCAGTCGGTCGGGTTCACGGGTGCGTTTCCGTCTGAGTAGCTGCTCAGCGTCGTGCTCCCGTAGGCCGCACTCTTGTCGACCTGTACTCCGTTGGTGTAGTAGAGATGGGCGACGTTCGTCCAGGTCGCGGGAGCGAGGGGCACGTTGTGCGTGTCCCACAGGATGTAATAGGTGTTCTCGCCGTTCGGAGTGTCGTTGGGGGAAGAGCTCGTCCCGTAACTCATCCAGTGGTCGCCGGCTCCGGAATGGCCGCCGCTCCCCGTCCCGGTCTTGCCGGCGGTGGCGCAGAACTCCGGGTCGTACAGGTATACGGAGCCGCCGGCCGCCGCCACGATCTGATATCGGATGCCGTCCGACGTGTACTGCGGATTGGTTGTCCCGGTGGCGGTACCCGTGTTGTTGTAGTAAGGGTCGAAGGCGTCGCCGTTGCCACGGTTGGACCCTTCGCCCAGAACCGCGCCGTAGAACCCCTGCGACGAGACGCTCACTCCTGGGGCATTGGGCTCGGCGCTGCACGAGCTGGTGATGTTGCACATCTGGTACACGCCGTAGTACGCGAGCGGGCTGCCCATAGGCACCGGCGTGACGTAGACCGCCTTGCTGACCCGTGTCACGGCGAAGTAGTTGATGCCGAAGATCCGACTGAAGAAAGTCGGGACCTGGGTCGTAATCGAGACGTCGAGCTCTCGCGGGTTCGTGGCCCGGAGCACGCTGACCGTCGTCCCCGTGGAGCTGGTATAGCCGTTCTTGGTCGCTTCGTTGTCCGCGGTCGTAGTGGCGGTGGTGAAGTCGCCGGGCATGTACACCACGCCAGCCAGGGCGGCCGAGTCGGACGCACGCTGCACCCGCAGGGCTTCACGCCAGGCATAGGTCGTGTCGATGGCGATCCCGATCAAGCCGATGAGCACGACGAGCATCAGGGCGAAGATGACGACGATCTGGCCGGCCTGCTTGAGCTCGCCGCGGACGCTGAAGACCTCCGGCAGCGGCTCGGCGCCGACCAGCTTGCGGACACGATTGAGTCCTGCCCGCAGCATTGCCCTGGGTTGGAGAAGCATGGCGTGGTTCCTCATGGCTCGAGGTCCATCACAGTCGAGTCGACCATGGTTATGTTATTGGTGCCGAACAGGCCGGTGACCGCGGAGAGCGGCGTGAAGAGCGTGTAGTGGTACTGGATGAGCACGCCGATCGAGTCCGACGGCAGAACGCTCGTCCGCGTCGACGCGGCCCAGTTGACCGCCCCCTGCGTGAAGTCCAGCGTAACGCCGCAGATGGCAGGCCCGCTGCCGGGCGAGGGCGTCCAGCGGTTGTAAGCGGCCTCGCCGCCGCTGGCGTTGGCCTTGTAGATGTCGATCCAGTCGACCTTGGCAAGGGTGATGCCGCTGCCGGGAGACTCGATCGCCCGCTCGACCGCGAGGATCACCTGTGGGTCGACCGACGCCGCCCCGGTCGCGCCCGTGCAGCCGAGGCTGTTGGCGCCGTTGCCGAGCACGGCGCCAACGCGGGCGCCTTCGCGGGTGGCTTCGATGAGCGTCATGTTTGTGCCGTAGGCGACGCCGAACTCGGCGATGCTGAAGGCCATGCCCAGAATGATCGGCAGTATCAGAGTGAACTCGACAAGGGACTGGCCGCGCTGATGGCGGCGTGCGAAGGCGCGCATCACCGTACTGGCTCCAATCGCATGATGTTGGTCGACGTGAGCCGCGGCCCCGTCGTGGACCCGCCGATTAACCCCGGGAACGGCGTGATCCACACGTACTGGTAAGTGATCTTGACCCCGATGGTGTCCACGGTGGAGTGACTCGTTGCGCAGCCGATCCCCTGATTGACGTTGCAGCGGTTGGCGATCGGGTAACCCGTGGCGCCAGGGACGAACGGCAGCAGGACGTACGAGCCGTCCGGGAGCTGATACGAGTGGCTGCCGCCGTCGTAGTTCCAGATGTTCTCCGCTCCCGAGACGGGGCGGGCATCCGAGAATGCGGTGTTCACCCAGTAGATGTCCACGCTCACGATCTTCGTCGGATCGGCCGGAGCCTGGACATCGGCGTCGACGCGCTGGAGAACGGCGGCGTCCGCGCCGGCGGTGTTGCCGAGCTCGGCCGCGAGCTGCACGGCGTCGTGACTGGCGTAGCCGATGGAGGAGTAGGCCGTGAAGAGGAACGAGAACTCCGCGATCGCCACGAAGACGAGCAGGAAGACGGGGATCACCAGGGCGAACTCCACCAGTGCCTGGCCGGGTGAACGGCGACGCCTTCGTGCTGCGGTTGAGCGCCTGCTATTGCGCATCTGGTTCCCTCAAGGGTCGCTGAATGTGGATTCCTAGAAGCCCGAGGTTAGGGTCGCATCCTTGCACCGACCATAACGATGCATGAGCCGCAGCCGCGCGAATCGCCGAATCGCGGCATTTGAGTCGAGAAAGTACCAAAAGCTGGGGCGAACACGCGAACGTCCTGCCTCAAACCGCCCCGAACTGTCCATTGCGCCCGCTCAGCTCCCCGTGGGCCACTGGCTTTCGGGCCGCATCTCGGCCGCGGCGAGGCGATATCCGCCGCTCGGTTCGGTGAGCAGGTGGATCGGATGATCCGGGTCGAACTCCAGCTTGCGGCGGAGCCTTCGGACGGTGACCCAGACGTAGGCCGGATCCGCGGCGTCCGAATCGGCCCAGACCTTGTGGAGCAGCTGCTCGGTCGTGACGGCCGCCGGCATGCTCGCGGCCAGCGTCGCCAGGAACCGCGATTCGGTGGGCGAAAGAGCCACGCGCCGGCCGCGGACCGTTGCCTCTCTCTTGCGGGGCGTCAGGGTGATGTCCCCGAGGGCCAGCTCCTCGACCGGTATCTGGTCTCGCAGCCGGCGAAGAACGCGCCTGATCCGGGCCAGCAGCTCGGCGTAGTCGTACGGCTTGGTGACGTAATCCTCCGCGTAGTGGGAGATCAACTCGGCCTTGCTCTCGACCTCGACGATGGCGGACAGCACCAGGATCGGCAAATCGGCGCGGCTCTTGATCCGCCGCGCCAGAGTCTGGCCGTCCATCTCCGGCATGAGCAGATCGAGGATCACGAGGTCCGGCCAGGCTGCGTCGAGTTGGTCCAGAGCTTCGCGCGCGCCGCTGGCGCGGGCCACCTCGAAGCCGTCGCCGGTCAGCCTTTCGGCGAGGGCGGCAAGGTGGGCGGCGTCGTCGTCGACGATGAGCAGCCGGGCCTCGATCACGTTCCGAAGTCTAGGCCAGACGCGGTCGTGTCGCCGGCCCGGCCGAGCTATCCCAGGCCCGCCAGACGACGGGCGCGAAGCATCACCGCGTCGAGCATGGCCGGCGTCAGGCGCCTGGTGAAGGTGTTCTGCTGGCTGGGGTGGTAGGACCCCACGAGCGAGTAGCGGCCGGCCGACGCCTCGGCAAGGTGGCCGAACACGGCCCTGGGCGAGGCGATCGGGCAGGGCGCCGCGAGCGCCCTGAGCACTCCGTCCCAGGCATAGCCCCCGAGCGCCACGATGACGCGGAGGTCCGGCAGCAGCTCCACCTCGCGCACGAGAAACGGAAGGCAGCTGCTCCGCTCCTCCGGCAGGGGCTTGTTCGCGGGCGGGGCGCACCGCACGACCGCCGAGACGAAGAGATCGCGCGCGGCCAGCCCATCCGAGACCGCGGTCGAAGTCGGCTGGTTCACGAACCCGGTCCGATGCAGCGACGCGAACAGGAAGTCGCCGGATCGATCGCCGGTGAAGAGCCTCCCCGTCCGGTTGCCGCCGTGGGCGGCCGGGGCGAGCCCCACGAGCAGAACGCGCGCCGCCGGATCGCCCCAGCCCGGCAGAGGGCGGGCCCAGTAGGCCTGGCCCGCGAACCTGGCCGGCGGTTTCGAGGCCGCCTCCTCGCGCCACTCCACGAGCCGCGGGCAGCGGCGGCAGGTGACGACCTCGGCGGCAAGACGGTTGAGCGAATCGGCGGCCACGGCCCGAATCTAGCCCTCGGCTCGGTCTGCGTCCCGCTCTACGTCCGGACGGGCGGCGCCATCCGCGGGAGCCAGCCCGCGCCACCGCAGGACCAGCCTCTCGAGGATCTGCCGCCGTTCCATGTCGCGCCAGACGAAGAAAGCGACCACGGCTCCGGTGGCGTTCATGATGGCGTCGTCGACGTCGGTCACCCGATAGGTGAAGCCTTCGATCAGCGAGCCGGCGTACTGGGCCAGCTCGATGCCGACCCCGAAGGCCACGGCGACAACGAGGAACCTGCGCCAGTCGCGCAGGGCAGGCCACAGCCCAGGACCGTAGATCCCGAGCGGAGCGAGCGCGAGCGCGTTTCCGACGAGCTGCCGGAGATTGTTCCAGCTGAGGTGGCCGAGCTGCCCGGTGATCGTGGCGAACGGAACCACGTTGTCCTCGCCCATCCCTCGCGTCAGGCGGTAGAACTCCTGGCCCCCGATCGGGATCGGGAAGATCGTCAGCGCCACGACCGACGTGACGTGGATCAGGGCCAGCAACGCCAGCAGCTTCCAGCGGAGTTCGGCCTGTCGACGCCAGATCCAGACCGCGATCGGCACGGCCGGAAGCACGGCGACGAAGCCTGGGATGAGGACGAGCTGACCGTCGGTGAACGTTATCAAGGGAGCCCTCGCTGGCGTGAGTGGCCACAGGATGACACGAGACGGCCGATCGGCGATCCGCGGTTCGACGCGCCGACCCGTCTCGGGGCGGGCGTCCAGGGTGGCCCGGGTATAATCGGGCTGCGTGGCGCCGGCCGTCGCGACCTTTCGGGCCCGCCCCCGGACGCCCCGACGCAGTAAGGAACAGGTACAGAAATGACCGCCGAGACCTCCACCTGGGCCACCAAGAAGGGCCTCGCCCAGATGCTCAAAGGCGGCGTCATCATGGACGTCGTTACGCCTGAGCACGCCAAGATCGCCGAAGACGCCGGGGCGTGTGCCGTGATGGCCCTCGAGCGAGTGCCGTCCGACATCAGGGCGGCCGGCGGAGTGGCTCGCATGAGCGATCCCGCGATGATCGAGGGGATCATGGCGGCGGTCAGCATTCCGGTCATGGCCAAGGCTCGCATCGGCCATTTCGTGGAAGCGCAGGTCCTCGAAGCGCTCGGCGTCGACTACATCGACGAGTCCGAGGTCCTCACCCCGGCCGACGAGACCAATCACATCGACAAGCACGCCTTCAGGGTTCCGTTCGTGTGCGGCTGCCGCAATCTCGGGGAGGCGCTGCGCCGGATCAACGAGGGCGCGGCGATGATCCGGACCAAGGGCGAAGCCGGCACCGGCGACATCGTCGAGGCGGTCCGCCATATCCGGACCCTGATGGCGGAGATCCGCCGCCTTCAATCGATGCGCCAGGACGAGCTGTTCGTCGCCGCCAAGGAGATGGACGCTCCCTACGACCTGGTCAAGCAGGTCGCGGCCGAGGGCAAGCTGCCGGTCGTCAACTTCGTGGCCGGCGGCATAGCCATCCCGGCCGACGCGGCGCTGGCGATGCAGCTGGGCGCCGAGGGAGTCTTCGTCGGATCGGGCATCTTCAAGAGTGAGAACCCGGCCAGGACGGCCGAAGCGATCGTCCAGGCCACGCTCCACTTCGACAACCCCAGGATCATCGCCGATGTTTCGAAGGGTCTCGGCAGCCCGATGCGCGGCATCGCGGTGGCCTCGGTGCCCGAATCGGAGCGGCTGGCGATCCGCGGCTGGTAACCCGGCGTAGCGGGACGCACGGTCCAACGGGACCGACGCGAACCCGGAGCGCGTGATGCGAATTGGCGTACTGGCGCTACACGGCGCCGTCATCGAGCATATCCAGACCCTCCGGGCGATCGGCGTCGAGCCGGTCCCGGTTCGGCTGCCGGAAGACCTCGAGGGGATCTCCGGGCTCATCCTGCCGGGCGGGGAGAGCACCACGATGCGCAAGCTCGTGGCCCGCTGGAACCTCCGCGAGCCGATCATGGCGCTGGCACGGACCGGCGCGCCCATCCTCGGAACCTGTGCCGGAATGATCCTCTTGGCTAAGGAGATCGCCGGCGGCGACGAGCCGGTCTTCCCGCTGCTCGACGTGACGGTCGAGAGGAACGCCTTCGGGCGCCAGCTCGACTCGTTCGAGACGGAGCTGGCCATGCCCATCCTGGGCGATCGGCCGGTCCACGCCATCTTCATCCGCGCTCCGATCATCGAGCGACTGGGACCCGGCGTGGAGGTCCTGGCGCGGCTCCCGGACGGGCGCGTCGTGGGGGTCCGCCAGCGCAATGTGATCGCCATCTCGTTCCATCCCGAGCTGGCCGGCGAAACCAGGATCCACCGGCTGGTGGCAACCATGGCCGCGGAGTTCGCGGAGCCACGCGAGGGCAGTTCGGTCGCCGGGACCGAGCCGTGGTCTCTGGGGGAGTCGATATGAGCGGCCGAGTCCGGCTCGCCCGCCTGACTGACCTGGCCGCGCTCGGCGAGCTTTCCCGCCTCTCTCAACAGGAACACGTCGACGCGCGTTCACTCGGGTTGCCGTTGAGCGGACCGCGCATCGGCGTTTTCAGCCTGTTCCGTCTGCCACTGGGCGCGTTCCGGCCCAACGACCTGCTGTTCGTATACGAGGACGAGCGACGGCTCTCCGGCCTGCTGCGCGTCGAGCGCGACGCCGCCCGCGACGAGATGACCATCGTCGAGCTGGACGCAATCGGCTCGGGCGACTCCGGCGACACCCGGTACCGGCTCGTGCAGCACCTGCTGC